>CAIXNN010000019.1 GCA_903920865.1 uncultured Actinomycetes bacterium | reverse complement strand
GAATCTTTCCTGCTACTGGGATTCCCAAAGCCCTACTAACATCTGGTTCGGACAATTCCCCGAGGCAGCGATACACGGCAGTTGTTTTCGACCGCGCTTGATCAAGTCGCGCAAGTATTTGCACTGCGGAAGCAACTGCGCGCACCTCGCCAGGAACCACTAGAAGCAGTTGATCCAGCTGAGGAAGAATCATCCTCACTAGGGGCAAGCTTTGTCGGGGAAGATCAACGACCACTGTTTCGGTAACCTCAATGAGGCACTCGATAGTTCGCACCAGAACATCGGCAGAAATTGAGGTTGATTGATCACGAGCGGCGGAAAGAAATTTCACACCGTTGGATGTGGCCATGGCCTGCAACAGTGCGTCGCCGGGAATGTGCCCCTCCACCATGGCTAGTTCGCTCCAGCTAACTCCGGAACTGTGCTCTGCACCAAGGATGAGATCTATGCCTCCACCTAACTCATCAGCGTCAACTAATGCCGTCACTAAGCCACGCTCCTGACAGGAAAGGGCCAGCGCCGCGCAGAGCACACTTGCGCCAGCTCCTCCGCGAGCCCCAATGACTCCAATAACGTGTGCGCGCTTGGCTGGGTCAGTATTCATGTCCACACGCTCCCGAAGCTTGAGCGCGATCGGGAACTCTAAAGAGTGGTCTGTGTATGAACTCGCTTGTGGAATTGACGAGCAGATTCGCCCAAATCACGCACAAATCAGACCTTTATGGCCACTGCGCTTACACTTTTTAGGTGAGCACATCTGCTGCGCGTGAGGATCAACCAAATAAGTCGCGCACTTCCCCTAAAAAATTAAGGCCGGCTGCCTTCTTTGACTTAGATAAAACAGTCATTGCTAAGTCATCAGCGCTGGTGTTTAGTCGCCCGCTTTATCGCAGCGGCTTGATTAATCGCCGGGATGTTTTGCGTAGTGCCTATGCTCAGTTTGTCTATGTACTCGGCGGTGCCGACCACGACCAGATGGAACGTATGCGCGAATACCTGTCTGCGTTGACTGAAGGCTGGGACGCATCGCAGCTTCGCGAAATCGTTGCCGAAGCCCTTCAAGAGGCCGTCGAACCGATCATCTATGAAGAAGCCGCGAACCTGATTGACGAGCACCATGCAGCTGGTCGCGACGTCGTCATTGTCTCCTCAAGTGGTCAAGAAATTGTTGAACTCATCGGAACCATGCTCGGCGCCGATCACAGTATTGGAACCCGAGTAGCAATCGTGGATGGTCAATACACCGGACAAATTGAGTTTTACGCATACGCCGAAAACAAAGCCCAGGCCATCCGCGATCTAGCTGATGAGATGGGTTACGACTTAGAACAGTCCTACGCCTATAGCGACGCAGCAACTGACCTTCCGATGCTTGAAGCAGTGGGCTTCCCATCGGTGGTTAATCCTGATCGCCCGTTGCGACGCGAGGCAATGGCGCGCGACTGGCCTATTTTGACGTTCAGCAAGCCAGTTCCATTGCGCCAACGCTTTGCTACCGGGATTGCTGCCAAACCTGCACTTGCAGCAGTTGCACTTGGCGGCGCTGCGGCCGCTGCCGGATTGATTTGGTATGCGGTTCGTCGTCGCGGCTCTTCCATTGAATAGGCCCTCAACCAGCTAATCACCCACCTGCCTATTCAGCTAATTGATTACACACCACTTCAATCGTGGCCGCTCCCGTTCGCACTGCGCGCGCGCAATGCTCAACCCAATCAGCCATCGCTGCTAGATCACCGGTAGCAAATCCTTGTAATTGTTCTTGATAACTCGCACGCCCAGCACTGAGATGACCGGCTTCTGTAACGATCAGACCGCGCGGATCAAAACCGCGAGTTCGCAGGACTAAACGCTCCGCCGCGCGAGCAACCAGACCATCGCGTGTTCCAAAAGGTTGAATGCGCATCAACTCACCGTGAGTCCAGGCAGCTACAACAAGGGCTGAGGTGGATGAATCATTGAGCAGTAAAGAGTTCAAGTCCATCAAAAGGGGCGCAATGTCGGCAGGTGGCACAACAAGCAGATCAATCAAATCTTGCGGGTCAAAATCATCATCACTTCGCGGGCGGCCTATGCGATCACTACCTAAGGAATCAGCCAAATCGGCTGCGGCCACCACGTGTAAACGTGCCAGGGCCTGCACCGGGGATCTGCGCCAGGTGTTTTCTAGCAGCGGAATCTCTTGTGCCACACGTAAGGCTGCCTGAGCTAACGGTCGGCCAGGATGATCAAGGCGCAAATGCCCACTTCTCAGGAACTCAAGGTCAACATCGACGCCCATCAAGGCCGCCGAAGCACGGGCCCCTCGAAGTGAGGACTCCAGCGCAATGTCACTACCGTGTCTGCGAAGTGCTGGATGCGCGATAACCTGATCGGCAACGGCTCGTGCTTGTGCGACGGATTGCTGAACATCCGGTCGATTCGCAAGCGCTACGAGTTGAGGCACATAACAACCCTAGAGGGGCATGATTCACGGTAATGAGCACAACCCACCCAAGCGCTGACGGTGAACACACTCACACTTCTATTGAAGACGATGTCGTAGATCCAGCCCACATTGACAATCTTTCCCATGAAACGCGGCGCTTTGCTCCCTCACCGACTTTTGCCGATGCAGCCTTCGCGAAGGCCGACATGTATGAGGACGCCGAGAGTGATCGTCTGAATTTTTGGTCTCGACAAGCTGAGCGCCTGTCTTGGACTAAGCGCTGGGACGACATCTTGGACTGGTCCAATCCACCGGTGGCTCGCTGGTTTACCGGTGGCGAACTCAATGTTGCGGTCAACTGTCTTGACCGTCACATAGACAATGGACTTGGTGACCGGGTAGCGATTTTCTTTGAGGGAGAACCTGGCGATACCCGAAGCATTACTTACACCCAGTTGCACGCCGAAGTTTGCCAAGCCGCGAACGCTCTGGAAGCTCTCGGCATTACAGCAGAAGATCGGGTAGCCATCTATCTGCCCATGATCCCCGAAGCTGTGGTTGCAATGCTGGCCTGCGCGCGCATTGGTGCGGTGCATAGCGTGGTCTTTGGTGGCTTTAGCGCTGACGCTCTCGCCTCACGCATTAATGATGCTGGGGCAAAACTTGTCATCACCGCCGATGGTGGTTTCCGGCGTGGCAAGGAACTGCCTCTTAAGCCCATCATTGATGAGGCGGTGCAGTCCACGCCAAGTGTTGAAAACGTGCTTGTTGTCAAGCGCACCGGTGGAGAAGTTTCCTTCAATGACATTGACATCTGGTGGCATGAAGCGCTTGCAGAGCAGCCCGCTGCACATCAAGCGCAATCCTTTGACAGCGAACATCCCCTGTTTATTTTGTACACCTCAGGTACAACGGGTAAACCAAAAGGAATTTTCCACACCACCGGTGGGTACTTAACGCAGGCCGCATTTACGCACGCAGCAGTGTTCGATCTCAAAGCCGAGACCGATGTTTACTGGTGCACTGCGGATGTGGGATGGATCACCGGTCACTCCTATGTGGTCTATGGACCACTTGCCAATGGTGCTACGCAATTGATGTACGAAGGCACTCCAGATACTCCGCACAAGGGTCGTTGGTGGGAGTTGATTGAAAAATACGGTGTCACGATTTTCTACACCGCGCCCACTGCTCTGAGAACGTTCATGAAGTGGGGAGATGAGATTGTGGCGGCCCACGATTTATCGAGTCTTCGACTACTCGGCAGTGTTGGCGAGCCCATTAATCCTGAAGCCTGGATGTGGTACCGCGAGGTAATTGGCGGCAACAAAGCGCCCATCGTTGATACCTGGTGGCAAACCGAAACAGGCGCGATCATGATCAGCCCACTTCCCGGTGTTACGGCCACAAAACCAGGCTCAGCAATGCGCGCACTACCAGGCATCGCGGTTGATGTCGTTGATGCAAGCGGTGACACAACCCCTAATGGCACAGGTGGCTACCTGGTGCTTACAAAACCATGGCCGTCAATGGCTCGGGGAATTTGGGGAGATCCGCACCGGTTCGTTGACACCTACTGGCAGCGTTATGAAAAACAGGGCTACTACTTTGCTGGCGATGGAGCCAACCGCGACTTAGACGGCGACATTTGGCTCCTTGGTCGAGTCGATGACGTGATGAATGTCAGTGGCCACCGAATTTCTACGGCTGAAGTTGAGTCCGCGCTTGTCTCGCACCCCCGAGTAGCCGAAGCGGCTGTGGTTGGAGCGCACGACGACATCACAGGACAAGGAATTGTTGCTTTCGTTATCTTGCGTGGGCAGTCCAAGGAAGATTCCACCACCATCGGTGAAGAACTTCGCAAGCATGTCGTACATGAAATTGGCGGTATCGCCAAACCGCGTCACATCATGATTGTCGAAGAGCTTCCCAAAACTCGATCTGGGAAAATCATGCGCCGGCTTCTACTTGATGTTGCCGAACACCGTGCCCTCGGTGATGTCACCACGCTCGCCGACCCGACTGTGGTGCAACTTATTGCCGATGGCATGACCAATAATGATGAGGACTAAGACCTACTCCTAGGAGTCCAGTGCCGTCAGGTTCCAGCCAGTTGCGCGTTGCATTCGGACGCTTACCTTGGTCTGAGCGCACTCGCTTAAGCACTGTCCTTAAGCGCGAAGTGGTCGGCGGAATCCTGTTGCTTCTTGCCGCAACAATTGCACTGATCTGGGCTAATACACCTTGGCGGAATTCTTACTTTGATTTTGGCGCGATCTCTGTTGGACCACACTGGTTTGATCTTCATCTGAGCCTGGCGCAGTGGGCTGCAGAAGGTTTGCTTGCCATCTTCTTCTTCGTCGCCGGTCTAGAACTCAAACGTGAACTTGTGGTCGGCTCGCTACGTAAACCCAGCGATGCGCTTCTACCAGTAGCTGCCGCTGTCGGCGGCATGGTCTTACCCGCGCTGCTTTATCTCAGCCTGACCTGGAGTTATTCCAGTGCGCGCAACGGCTGGGGAATTCCGATCGCCACCGATATTGCCTTCGCCCTGGCCGTACTAGCCCTCGTTGGCCGCGGACTACCGCCAGCCCTGCGCGCATTCCTGCTGACGTTAGCCGTTGTTGACGACCTTGTGGCGATCGTGATCATCGCGATCTTCTACTCCAAAACCCTTGAACCCAAGTGGCTCCTTGCGGCACTGCTACTTGTTGTTTGCTACGTCGGATTACAACGGCTGCGCGTTCGACGCGCCGTGATCTACGTTCCGCTGGCGCTGGCGCTGTGGGGATGCGTTCACGCCAGTGGAGTTCACGCAACTGTGGCTGGGGTCGTGCTTGGTCTAGCGACCAGAGTCGTGCGCGATGCGGGTGAGGAGCGCTCGCCCGCAGAGCGACTTGAAGAACGCATTCGGCCAATCTCCGCGGGAATCGCAGTACCGATTTTCGCCTTCTTTGCCGCTGGGGTCACTGTCGTTGGGATCTCTATCTCAGCGGTGATCGCTGACCCAGTAAGTCGTGGCATCGGACTTGGCCTTGTTGTAGGTAAATGTCTTGGAATATTCCTCACGACCTACGTCGTTGTCCGATTCACTCGAGCAAAACTCGGCGAAGGTTTGAACTGGCTTGACATATTTGGAGTTTCGCTGATCGCCGGAATTGGATTTACGGTCGCCTTGCTCATCGCTCAGCTCAGCTTTGCCCTCGGCACCGCGCAAGCAACGGATGCGAAAATCGCGATCTTTGCAGGCTCGCTTTGTGCTGCATTGCTTGCTGCCACGGTCTTAGGCCGAAGGGCCCGTGCTTACCGAGTACTTGCGTTAACTGAGGACATTGACCGCAATGGCGATGGTATTGGCGATGTCTATCAGGATGGGGTTGACAGCGCAGGCGTTCAAGACGCTTAGAGTAGGTACACCACCATCGGGAGGCAGCATGTCCAACAATTCCAATCGCTCACTGGGTCAGATCTTTGCCTCAATCACCGAGGACATCGCATCCTTGGTACGCGGTGAGATTGCGTTAGCCAAAGCCGAACTCAAGCAAAGCGCTCGCATGGCTGCCCGTGGGGCTGGATTAATTGCTGCAGCAGTATTCCTAGCGAACTTGTCATTTATCTTCCTTCTCATAGCGTTAGCTTTCGCCATTGCTAATGCCTCTGACAACACGTGGACTGGTTTTCTCATCGTGGCCTTGTTATTGATCGCAATAACAGCAGTTTTGGGATTCTTCGCCCGTCGACATTTCCAACAAGTTAAGGGCCCGCAGCGCGCTCAAGCCCAAACGGAAGCAACACTCGATACGTTGCGGCAAATGCCGGATAAGTTCATGGATGCTTTTGAACAAGTCATACCGGAAAATCCAAGCACTAAGCCTTAAGCACAACCACCGGTCGAAACACCGTTGCGTGCTCGGTCCCCAGCAACCGCGTCAGCGGCTACCTCATCACTGGTGAGCGCGAATCCACTTTGCGGATCATCAACAGAAGCCGCGAAGACGACGCCGAGGACATTCCCATTTGGATCAAGCAAAGGCCCGCCACTATTCCCGGGCCTAACCGTTGCCCTGAGCGAATAGATCTGACGAAGCACCGAATTCTTGTCATAAATATCAGCACCGCGAGCAGTTTGAACATTTCGTACGCGCGCTGAACTGGCCGTGTACGCCCCGCCACCTGGAAAGCCGATGACAATGGCGCCGTCACTGCGCGATGCTGTCCGAGCAGCAAAAGCCAGTGGTGGTGAATCCAAACCTTGGACTTTCAGCACCGCCACGTCAGTTCGCGGATCAAAGAGCACCACCGTTGCGGCTAGTTCTGGTCCCGCGCCGCCCACGCGAACCGCCACACGATCTGCGCCGGCAACTACGTGTGCATTGGTCATAATCGTGCCCGCGTCATAGACAAATCCAGAACCGGTCAGTGTTTGATCGCACTTGTTGGAATCCGAGATGACTTCAACGACCGACTTTCGGACCCGGCTTGCTATCGGGGATGTTGCGAGGTCGCCATCAGGGGGTGGGACGGAAATCAGTTCCGGAACGGCGATGCCAGAGAAAACCTGTGGGAAGAAGTTTTGATCGAAAAGATTTCGAACTGAACTGAAAGCAGCTCGCCCGGCTTGTGGCATAACAGAATCAATGCGGATGAGAAGCTGGGACGATCGAATTTCGCGGGTCAGGCTTGGGTTGGGCGTGGCAACCAGTGCAACGGCCAAGAACCACGCCACGAGCAAGACTGCAAATGCCGAAAGTGCTCCGCCGCCGATTGAATCAAGGGTGCGAAGCGGGCCAATGACTTCACGAAGGCGTGAGCCCAAATTGCTAAATAGCCCTTGTGCCAAACCTGCGATGGCTAAGACCGCAACGATGGTTAAAAGTGGCTTGAGTGTTGGAGAACCAACACGGGTAAGCACCGGTGGGACAAAGATCATCGCAAGAACAGCCCCACCAACGAAACCTACGAAACCCGCAAGCCCAGCGATAAAGCCTTGGCGATATCCGGTCACAGCAGCAACCAGGGCTAGAACTACGACAACGAGATCAACAATGTTCATGCTGTCGGTCCTTGATCGAAAACCTCAAGCCGCTCGTCAACATCAACAATGCGCGACTGATCCCATGGTTCCTCCCAGCCAGCAAGGGCGATGAGTCGATCAATCAAGCCTCCGGTAAATCCCCAGATGATTAAGTCCGCCACGGTAAAACCGGCTCCAACGTAGCCGCTCGGATGGCGAACGCGTACACGATGAGTTGGATCAATCAGTTCGGCTAGTGGCACCCGCATCACCGCAGCCACCTCACCTGGATCGACAACACCTACCGGGCTAGGCACCTGCCACCAGGCTAAAACCGGCGTGACCACAAAGCCACTAGGTGGCACAAAGAGATCCGGCAGGAGCGCAAACGGACGAACACCCGAAACATCTAGTCCCGTTTCCTCAACCGCTTCGCGAAGAGCTGCCGACACAACTCCTGAATCGGTTTCGTCAACTGCCCCACCAGGAAATGCTGGTTGTCCAGAGTGCGAGCGCATCTGATGGGCACGTTCAATCAGCAACAGGTCGGGTTGAGAATCAGTTTCACCAAACAAAATCAAGACCGACGAAGGTCGCCCTCCCTGCGCTGGTGGCGGAAAGCGCGTGAGATCACGCACTTTCACGCCATGCACACAATCAACCAGAGGATCCAGCCACGAGGGCAAAGATTCCATGGTTGAGCTGTTCCTTGGCAACACATATGAGAGTGCACCCGATGTCCGAGACTGGAGCAATTCGATATCGCTCATCCCCGCGGCTGCCTGACAAGTTTGGCCGCTTGCGCGGGATCGGTTGGTCCTTCACCAAATGCTGGGCACCACGCAGACACGTTGCAAGCACCGCAGGCTGGTCGTTTTGAATGGCATCGCCGCCTGCCATGCCAGATCACCAATTGAGACAGCGAAGTCCAATCCTTGGGCGGGAACAGTTCAGCAACCTCAAACTCAACTTTGACCGGGTCCATCTGTTGCGTCCAACCAAATCGACGCGCAAGTCGGCCAAAGTGCGTATCAACCGTTATGCCGGGAATACCGAATGCTTCACCCAAGACCACATTGGCGGTCTTCCTACCAACCCCGGGCAAGGTGACTAACTCATCGAGAGTTTGTGGAATCTGCCCAGCAAAGGTTTGTGTCAGCTCAGCACCAAGTCGCAACAAGGTGTCGGCCTTTGCTCGGAAGAACCCCGTGGAGGAAATCAACCCTTCAAGATCCTCACGCTTTGCAGCGGCTAGCTTCTTAGGATTCGGGTACTTTTTGAATAGCCCAGGGGTCACCGCATTGACTCGCTTATCGGTGCATTGGGCCGACAAGATGGTGGCCACCAGAAGCTCAAACGGGGTAGAAAAATCGAGTTCGCAATGAACATCGGGGTATTGCTTAGCCAGGGCCCGGTAGATCTTCCGGGCATCCTTAGCCAGCTGAGAACTCACCACTCCAGCCTACGGAGGATTAACCCGTATGGGTGATGCTGGCTCAATCAAGTAGGCATTCCCACCGATGTAGGGGTATGTCCACGATCAATGCTGTTCCCTCAGACACTGACTCCAGTCGGCGCCGGCCACCCCCGGACCGGACGGTGCCGCAGCGCAGTGCTGAATTTGAGCACCTTGACCTTCCTGGACTTCGGGAGTACCGCAAGGCACTAGATAACGAAGAGCACCGGGTGTCCTACTGGCGACGCCTCATTCAGGCTCGGCTGGACCTCTTACGTACTAACCATGAGGGCCTGTCTGCCTTTGACCACCTACAAGGAGCCTTCGCCGAAGAACGCCCCGTTCAGGGTCGCAACGCCCTACTTGCTGTCATCCCGGACAACGACATCCCCCCAATCCCTGACCTGCAATGGCTATGGAATCAAAGCGTCGATAGTGACGATCCAGCTGCCGCTCATGCACTGGCACAGGAACTGTCTTTTGCAGAATTCCAGCTCTCGACCTACCGCCAGGCCCTACACCGTAGGCTTCAAAATGCGACCAATGAACTTATTGCTCGCTACCACGAAGACCCGCTGCAGTGCTTAATTGCCCTGCCACTGAAGGCTGGAACCGCTGGCGCTGCCTAATCGGCACGAGATCTCCTGCACCTTGCGAAGTGAGTTTTCGCATCCGTGGCACAATGTTTCAAAAGCATTGGTTAAAGGAGGCGAACATGGACGATGTCTTGATGACCGCTCCCCTGTTTGTATCCCTAGATGAGGACTCGGCCGCAGCCCTTCGCGCCTCAATGATTGAGGTCTCCTTCAGCAAGGCAGCTGTTGTCTTTTCTGAAGGTGACCCAGGGGACCGGCTCTACGTCGTACTTGAGGGCAAAGTCAAACTGGGGGTCTCCTCTGCCGATGGCCGAGAGAACCTCTTGAGTGTTCAAGGGCCAGGAGAGATGTTCGGCGAACTTTCTCTCTTTGATCCCGGACCGCGTACTGCAACGGCTACCGCTGTTACAGATTGCCGGCTTGTGGGACTAGGTCATGCAGACCTTCGCGAGTGGCTCACTGGGCGGCCTTATCTGGCCGAGTCGCTACTTCAAGCCCTAGCCCAACGTTTGCGTCGAGCCAATGAAGCCATGGGTGACCTTGTCTTTGCTGATGTTCCCGGTCGAGTTGCCAAAGCCCTGATCGATTTGTCCGAACGCTTCGGGACTGCACGCGATGATGGCATTCGTGTAACCCACGACTTGACCCAAGAAGAGCTCGCACAACTTGTTGGTGCATCCAGAGAAACGGTGAACAAAGCGCTGGCCGACTTTGCTACCCGCGGGTGGATTTTGCTTGAACCGCGTGGTGTAACCATCCTTGATGTGGACAAACTCTCGCGGCGCGGAGCTTAGGAACTGCCACGTTCTTGTACGTACATCAAATGAGCCTGCGCACTGTCCAGCGCTGCTGCTTTCAATTCATCAATAACATCGGGATAAACCACCAGCGCGATCTGTTCAGCGGTGGTTGCACCGCCTAGGACAGCGCGCTGGACTTGTGCGATGCGATCCTGGCGATGCACCAGGTATTCACGAGCCTTCGACGTACTCGTTCCACCTACCGGTCCATGGCCAGGTAAGACAAGGAGTTCTTCAATCAACGCCAGCCGGTTAAGACTGTTCAAGTAATCACCGACGTGTCCTTGCGGATGAGCGATGACGGCACTTCCGGACCCCAACATTGTGTCGCCCGTAAGAAGGACCGCTTCACCTGATGCGCGGGCTATAAAACTGACCGAATCGGGACTGTGCCCCGGGGTGTGAATCACCTCAAGTTCGCACTGACTAAAACTGACCTTCCAGTTATCAACAAACTTCTCGCCATGGTGAACGAATGCTTGATCCCACGCACTGACCGGGGCGCCGGTTATCTCGTGCAAGCGCTCAACGCCTTCGCTGTGATCGTTGTGACCGTGAGTTAGCACAATGTGTTCAATCTCAGCATGCAAAGCAATATCAAGCAGATGTGATTCAACATTTGGTCCGGGATCGACAATGACCACTTTTGAGTTTCCCAAAATCCAGGTGTTAGTTCCCTCTAATGTCATCGGCCCAGGGTTGGGCGCGGTGAATTGATGCACCCATTGTGGAAGTTGTCGACTCATCCGGATTGCCGCTCCAATTTTTTCGGTCGCAACGCCAGGGCGTGCTCAACAGAGTCTGCTTGAGCTAGATCCAAAAGGACTCGAAGGGTGGGCCAGAGCAACATGATCTCTCCGCGTGCGTTGGCCGCCAAAGCCTCATGAACATTCCACCAGCCCGCCTCGACAGCTTCCCCATCTGCAACATGGATCGGTTCAGCCTTACCGGCGATCGGGGAAATGAAGAACCAGGTGTCAAATCGATAGTCAATGTAATCTGGAGTTAGCCACCAGGCCCACGGAATCAACGTCTGTGCATCGATAGTGGCATGAGCCAAGGCCAGCAACTCACTCATCGAAACGTCACCTTGAAGAAGTTGCAACCTATGTTCTTCGGTGAATTCAAAGGTTTCAGGATTTAGGGCTAGAACTACACCAGATTCTTCAAAGGTTTCACGAACTGCGGCTGAAATGAGGCGATTTGCCTTGGCTGGGTCAACACCCATGACCTGCGAAAGTTCATCCAAGTTGCCGCCGGTTAAGGGAATGTGTTCATCATCGGCTTTATCGACGGCCCCGCCAGGGAAAACATGAGCTTGCGGTGCGAATTTCAGTTCAGAAATTCGCTTGAGCATCCAAACGTCCAGGCCAGGCGATGCACTGTCTTTAATCAGTACAACGGTGGCCGCATCGCGGATTCGTGCGCTCACTCAACCTCGACGATCAATTCAATCTCTACTGGCGCATCCATCGGTAACACCGCTACACCCAATGAGCTTCGCGCGTGGACTCCGATGTCTCCAAAGACATCTTTGAGTACTTGGCTCGCGCCATTGACCACCAGCGGTTGAGAACTAAAGTCCGGTGCACTGGCTACAAATCCCACGACCTTGACGATGCGACAAATGCGCGAGAGTTCACCAATCTCGGCTTTGACTGCAGCCAACGCATTTAAGACGCAAACTTGTGCCAGCGCATTGGCCTCATCAACCGATACTTCAGCGCCAACTTTGCCGGTCTTGGAAATAGTTCCATCAACTAAAGGCAACTGGCCCGAGGTGAAGACAACGTTGCCAGTGCGAACGGCTGGCACATAGGCCGCCAGCGGAGTGGGGACCTGCGGAAGACTCAGGCCTAGTTCAGTGATGCGATCTTCGGGAGTGCTCATGCAGACTTTGCTCGCTTCAGGTAGGCAACCAAATTTTCCGCTGAGTTACCTGGGAGCACGGTGACAAGTTCCCAACCGTCTTCGCCCCAGGTATCGAGGATCTGCTTGGTGGCATGAATGAGAAGAGGGACAGTGGCGTATTCCCACACAATTTTTTCCATAACGTGACACTATCCCTAGCGATGAAACAGGCTTGATTCGGTGTTACCTTTAACTAACTCACACGCGCCGCGTCGTCGATGATGGACAATTCCTCATGGGCCACAAGAGTGGCTTCGTACTCATCGCGAGCTTGCTCAAGCAATTCTTTCCAGGACGTGACGTTGTTTCTCCGACGAAGCAGTGAGCGCCGCTCACGCTCAGTCATTCCACCCCAAACACCAAATTCAACACGATTGTCCAACGCGTCAGCTAGGCATTCGGTGCGAACTGAGCACGTCATGCACACAGCCTTAGCTCGATTTTGGGCTGCCCCCTGCACGAAGAGTTCGTCAGGTGCGCTGGTCTGACAGGCCGCCTTAGCGATCCAATTCACGACCCACGTCATGCAGCCTCCCCACCGAAATTGAATGCAAAAGTCTTTTGCAAATCCAGATAGCCCAAGAACCGCACTAGGTCCATCGGCTATGAGTGAACTTAGGCAGTCCCGGGGGTCTACGGGAACCCCTGAGACCCCAACGGTTACAGGTTCGTTATCTGCCAAAACTGCCGTACTCTGCTGACTGTGGAATCACTCCCGTCACATCCGTCCCAACAGCTGGACCCCAAGGGCACTGCTGCCGTTGGACGGTTCCCCCTGGGGCGTTTCATCGCGGTCGCGGTGGCCTGCGGAGTGGTGTTAACCGGAATGCTCTTACCTGCTGCTGGCGGTATCGCGCTGGCCGCACGAGATAGCACTCAATCCTTCGAGTCCTTACCGGCAATCTTGAATGCACCACCGCTGCCGCAGCGCACTGTATTGCTGGCTAAAGACGGATCAACCATCGCTGAGGTGTTCACCGAGAACCGCACTGCAGTGCCGCTGGCCAACATTGCCCTGCCGATGCGACAAGCAATTGTTGCCATCGAAGATTCGCGTTTTTACGAGCATGGTGGCGTGGACCTGCGTGGAACAGTTCGGGCGATCCAGCGCAATAGCCAATCCGGAAGTGTGCGTCAAGGTGGATCAACACTGACCCAGCAGTATGTAAAGAACGTCCTCCTTGAAAATGCCACCACAGCACAAGAGCGCAACGACGCGGCAGGGCGCACCATCACGCGAAAGATTCGAGAACTGCGTTTAGCAGTTGCCATTGAGAAGAAACTCACGAAAGATCAAATTCTTGAGAACTACCTCAATACCGTCTACTTTGGCGATGGCGCCTACGGAGTCCAAGCTGCTGCGCAACGCTACTTCGGCATTAACGCCTCAAACCTGTCCCTGATGCAATCAGCAACATTGGCAGGAATTGTGCAACAGCCCTTCGCCTACAACCCGAGAAAGTTTCCAGCCAAGTCTCAAGCCCGGCGCGATGTGGTGCTCACTCGGATGGCTGAACTTGGGTACATCACACCGGCAACTGCGACTAAGGCCAGTGCGATTTCGCTCTCACGGGCGCTGCGCATCACGGAGACCAAGAACGGTTGCACCACCTCATATGCCGCCTACTTTTGCGAATACGTGCTTGGCTTCATAAAGAACGATCCATTCTTCGGGGCTACCCAAGAAGATCGTGATGCGTTTTTGCGACGCGGTGGCTTAACCATTAAGACGACCCTGGATCCGAAACTTCAACAAGTCTCGCAATTAGCGGTGGACTCAAGCATCCCGCAAAAGGACAAGAGCAATAAGGCAGTGGCTAGCTCAAGTGTTCAACCAGGAACCGGCGGAGTCCTTGCCATGGCGCAAAATCGGACTTGGGGAACCAGCGGACGAGGATTTACCACGGTCAACTTCAACGTGGACACCAAATACGGTGGATCTTTGGGCGCGCAGGCCGGTTCGACCTTCAAAGTCTTTGTCCTAGCAGCCGCCCTTGATCAGGGTTTGCCGATTACCACCACCCTGCAAGCACCCGCCACTCGAACCTTCACCGGATTTACCGACTGCGCAACCGGGACGGCCTTCCCGCCTTACACAGTTCAAAACTCCACAGGAAGTGGAACCTTCTCGATGCGCACGGCCACGGCTGAATCGGTCAATACTTTCTTTGTTGCATTGGAAAAGAAGACTGGTCTATGTCGACCAAAAGAAATCGCCGAATCCTTTGGAGTAAAGCGAGCCACCGGTCAGCCTCTCAAACGCATACCCTCATTTGTTCTTGGTAGCCAAGCTGTCTCGCCGTTAGCTATGGCGGAGGCCTACGCCACTTTTGCGGCCCGCGGGATGCACTGTCGTTCCGTACCAATGACTGAAGTTCTAGACCGTGATGGTAAATCGTTAGGTGCGCCACCGACCAACTGCCAACAAGTCATCCGTCCGGCTATCGCCGATGCGGTCAATCAACTTCTCACTTCAGTGTTGACCATCGGAACAGGTAAGGATCTCAAACTTGATCGGCCAGCTGCTGGCAAGACCGGCACAACCAATGACAACGCCGCAGTGTGGTTCTGTGGACACACACCTCAACTCGCAACTGCAGTGTGGATTGGGGATCCACGCGGTGGTCAGCGATATCCGATCCGAGACATCACCATCAACGGAAAATTTATTTCAAAGGGTTACGGCGGCCGACTTGCTGGCCCGATTTGGCGCGAAATTATGTTGGCCGGTCTACAGGGTTTACCCGTTATCGACTTCACCAAGCCTGACCCGACCCAGGTTGCTGGACTGCTGACCACGGTTCCTGACCTGCGCGGCCTTGATCCAGCCGCAGCACTAGCAGCACTAACTACTGCAGGGCTTAAGGGCGAAGTGGGCCGCTACCGCGTGACATCTCTCCAGCCAGAAAACACCATCGCCTACACCTACCCCAGCTCGGGATCGCGCGTTCCGTCAGGACAAACCATCGAGTTATTCCTCAGTGATGGCACAACGCCTTACATTCCGCCGTTACCAACGTACGTAACACCAACACCAAGCGTCTTGACGCCAACACCCGGGCTTACTTCGCCGCCCAGGACACAGCGTCCAACTCCGACGCCGTTGACTACGCCCTAACTCAGACCCAGTGCCGCGCGGACCTTGCCCGCCACAGCAGATCCATCAAAGCGACCGGTAACTTGCGGTGTAACCAACTTCATGACCGCACCCATCGCTCGACCACCTTCAGCGCCATCGGCTTGAGCCTGCGCAACAGCAGCAGCCACGATCGCATCAACGTCTTGTTCACTGAGTTGCTTTGGCAAGTAACGCTCGAGTACAGCGAGCTCTTCGTTTTCTTTTTGCGCTAACTCCGGACGCTGGGCTTCTTCATAGGCCTGCGCGGACTCGCGTCGCTTCTTTGCCTCCCGTGAAAGGACATTGACCACTTCTTCGTCGGTGAGTTCCTTAGCTTGTTTACCCGAAACTTCTTCATTGGTTACAGCCGTCAGAGCCATCCGAATCGTTGCGGAGGTGACTTTGTCGCTGTCCCGAATTGCCTGGGTCAAATCTGCCTGAAGTTGATCTTTAAGGGCTGCCATACGGTCAGTGTGGCACCCCAATAGTCACATCTGCGACGATGGTCTGGTGAGTACTCGTCCTGTGTTGGGCTCCAGCGCCTTACTACTTGCCGGCGGCCTAGGCCTGCTGGGCTACAGCCTGTGGGAAGCCCAGGCTTACAGCACTCGAGAGTTCACCCTTCGAGTCCTTGAACCCGAACGCGAAAGTCTGAAGATCTTGCACCTTTCAGATATTCACCTGATGCCTAATGATCACAAGCGTGCCGATTGGTTGCGGTCCTTAATTGACCTGAAGCCGGATTTCATCGTTAATACCGGTGACAACATCTCTCACCCCGATGCAGTTCCGGTCCTTCTTGATGCGCTGTCGGACTTGCTGACCTTGCCCGGTGCCTTTGTCTTTGGGTCGAATGACTACTACGGGCCGGTATTCAAAAATCCGCTGAGCTACCTGCGCAAGGGCGCTGCACCGATCAAACACGCCCCGGAACTTCCATGGGGCCAATTGCGAAACGGCTTCAATTCCGCCGGGTGGACCGATCTCAACAACGCCCACGAGCAAATCAAAGTTGGTTCACTCTTGCTCGATATTGTCGGCGTTGATGACCCCCACATTCATCGGGACCGTTATGAGGATGTGGCGCAGCACGCAGATACCAACGCTGACGTATCCCTTGGGGTAGTGCACGCCCCTTACCGTCGGGTGCTTGACGCCATGACTGCTGATGGGGTGGATTTGATCCTGGCCGGACACACCCACGGCGGACAAATTTGCCTGCCAGGTTACGGAACTCTGATCACAAACTGCGATCTTGATCGCCGATACGCAAAAGGTTTATCGGCCTACACGCTGACCCCCGACGATGGCTGGGATGTTGACGATGTTGACGAAGATCTCGTTGCATCAACGTGGCTTCATGTCTCTCCCGGCATTGGAACATCGCCCTATGCACCCATTCGCCTAGCCTGCAGGCCAGAAGCAATTTTGATCACGCTGACGTCCCACTGACTTTGCGCAAGTGTGACTTCGCTAAAGTACGGCGACCACACACGGGGTGTGGCGCAGCTTGGTAGCGCGCTTCGTTCGGGACGAAGAGGCCGTGGGTTCGAATCCCGCCACCCCGACAAGCAAGAAAGTTTGGCCATCCTCGGGTCGCTTAACCGCCTGCGGGATCCCCACAGTTGGTCAAACCTGTTCTGTGGTTAGGCGAACTACTTGGAGAGTTGCGCTGCGACTACTTCAGCAATTTGCGCGGTGTTAAGGGCTGCTCCCTTGCGCAAGTTGTCACCACAGACGAAGAAGTCGAGCACGTTGTCGAAGTCAGGGGCTTGACGCACTCGTCCGACCCACGTCGGGTCCGTACCGACCACATCAGCTGGCGTAGGAAATACCTTCGCCGCTGGATCGTCAAGCAGTTCCACACCTTGGGCATCGCGCAAAATTTGCTTAGCTTGTTCAGCATCAACCGGGCTAGCAAAACGTGCATGCACAGACAACGAGTGGGTCGTGAGAACAGGCACTCGCACACAGGTAGCCGAAACTTTTAGATCGGGGATTCCCAAAATCTTGCGCGACTCATTTCGCACCTTAAGTTCCTCAGAGGTGTAGTCGTTGTCCTTAAGGGAACCAGCCCATGGGACCACATTGAGAGCCAACGGGGCCGGAAAAATTTCAGTGGTATCAATACCTGCGCCGTTTAATGCGGCACGAATATCGCCTGCGGAATCGCCCAACGTGTTGGATCCACCAACAGCAGAAATTTGCTCCCGCAATAGGTCGATTCCAGGTTGCCCCGCCCCTGAGGCTGCTTGATAGGACGCCACCACAAGTTCGGTCACTGTCCAACGACGATGCAAGGCGCCAAGGGCAACGATCATGGACAGCGTCGTGCAGTTGGGATTAGAAATAATTCCGCGCGGGCGGTTAGCGGCCTGATCGGCATTAACCTCTGGGACCACCAACGGAACATCGGCATCCATCCGAAATGCACCAGAATTATCGACCACTACCGCCCCGCGCGCGGCAGCAATCGGTGCCCACTGCGCAGAAATTTCATCCGGAACGTCAAACATGGCCACGTCAACGCCGTCAAAAACCTCTGGTGTGAGTTCTTGAACTACGACATCTTCGCCGCGGACCGACAAGACTTTGCCAGCTGAACGAGCCGATGCCACCAAGCGAATTTCGCCCCACACGTTTTCCCGCTCAGTCAAGATGCCGAGCATTACCGTGCCAACAGCACCGGTAGCTCCAACCACGGCCAAGGTTGGCTTCATCGACCTGTACCGCCATAGACAACAGCTTCACCAGATTCGGCATCCAAACCAAAGGCAGCGTGCACCACACGCACCGCGTTATCAAGGTCAGATTCACGAACCACAACTGAGATGCGAATTTCTGAGGTGGAAATCAACTCCACGTTCACTCCAGCATCAGCAAGGGCGGTAAAGAAGGTGGCAGAAACTCCAGGATGCGAACGCATCCCAGCGCCGATGAGTGAAAGCTTTCCGATATTTTCATCGTTTTGTAGACTTTCAAAGCCAATCGCACCTTTGACCTTGTCCAAACCAGCAATGGCCGCTTTTACATCGGTAACTGGCAAGGTGAACGTGATGTCGGTGCGACCAGTTTCAACCGCCGAAACGTTTTGCACGATCATGTCGATGTTTACTTCGGCAGCGGCCAGTGCACGGAAGATGGCAGCGGCCTCTCCTGGACGGTCAGGAACGCCTAACACCGTGATCTTTGCCTGAGTGCGATCGTGAGCAACGCCCGAGATGATCGGCTGTTCCATGTTCTCTCCTTCAATACGGCCTACCACCATGGTTCCCTCGTCCAAAGTTAACGAGGAGCGCACGTGGATAGGTAGATCAAATCGGCGCGCGTATTCAACGCAACGAAGGTGCAAAACTTTCGCCCCCTGAGCAGCAAGCTCAAGCATTTCTTCATAAGTCAGGTAGGCCCGACGTGATGCGGTCGGCACGATGCGCGGGTCAGCTGAAAACACGCCATCAACGTCTGTATAGATCTCGCACACATCAGCTTTAAGGGCCGCGGCAAGAGCAACTGCAGTGGTATCGGAGCCACCACGACCAAGAGTGGTGATGTCTTTGGTGTCTTGACTGACTCCTTGGAAACCAGCAACGATACAAATCGTGCCGGCTTCAAGCGCTCCGGTAAGTCGACCCGGTGAGACGTCAATGATGCGCGCTTTGCCATGCACGCTGTCAGTAATGACACCAGCTTGCGAGCCAGTAAATGATTTGACTTCAAAACCAAGATCGGCGATGGCCATGGCAAGTACCGCCATGGAGATTCGCTCGCCAGCGGTGAGCAGCATGTCGAGTTCGCGAGCAGGGGGCTCTGGGCTTACCTGCTGTGCAAGGTCAATGAGTTCATCAGTGGTATCGCCCATCGCAGAGACCACCACCACAACGTCATTTCCAGACTTCTTAGTGTCAACAATGCGCTGGGCAACGCGCTTAATGCAGTCAGCATCAGCGACTGAGGAGCCGCCGTACTTCTGCACCACAAGTGCCACGGACTTCTCCAAAACGTGATCGATACGGGTGACTGAGTCTATCGGTTCAAACAGGGCCGACACTCAGCCCTCTAGCGGGCGACGACCTTCAAACGCTCGGCCAAGGGTGATCTCATCGGCATACTCAAGGTCGCCGCCGACCGGGAGCCCACTGGCCAATCGCGTAATGGCGATCCCCATCGGCTTAAGCAGGCGCGCCAAATAGGTGGCAGTGGCTTCGCCTTCAACGTTGGGGTCCATCGCCAAAATAACTTCAGTAATTTGCGCATCGCGCAAGCGGGTCATCAATTCCTTAATGCGCAAGTCATCCGGGCCGATCCCCTCCATCGGATTGATCGCCCCACCCAAAACGTGATAGCGACCACGAAATTCACGAGTTCGCTCGACTGCGATCACATCTTTTGGTTCTTCGACCACACAAAGGGATGTCAACTCGCGTCGTGCATCGGAGCAAATTCGACACAGTTCATCTTGAGCCACGTTGAAACAGATCGAACAAAAGTGAACCTTGTCTTTAACTTCCATCAGGCTATGAGCTAGCCGAGCAACATCAGCGGAGTCAGCATTAAGCAAATAGAAGGCAATCCGTTGAGCGCCTTTGGGGCCAACACCTGGCAATCGAGACAGTTCATCGATGAGATCTTGGATTACGCCTTCATACACACAATCACCCTACGGCTTTTTAGATGGAATCAATCTCACCAATGGCTTTAGCGTCAAAAACTGCCTTAATCAAATCCTCACCGGTCAGATCGGTGGCATCGCTTTCGCCTTCGTCATCATCAACAGCCGGCTCGGTTAGCGCTAAAACCTGATCGGCTTCAATGATGTCCCGGCCACTGCTACGAACAGGGCCAGGTGCCTTCTTCGGTTCCGGAGCTGGCTTATCGTGAACCGGCGCATCTGGTGCTGCCTGGCCAATGATGTCCACGGTGTAGGGCGAACCCATCACCTCAGAGATAACTCCGGCCAGCAGATCGTCGTAACCGCCGGCAATAAAACCTTTTGCTGTCCCTGCATCTGGCAGTCCAACTGCAACTCGTCCTTGCTCAACACTCAAAATTCCCGAGCCTGGACGATTGAGCTGAATCCACGCACTGCGTTTGATGTTTTTAACGCCATCGACAATTTCTGGCCACTTGCGTCGAAGCGCATCTGGTTCGGTGCCACCCGATGTTTTGCTTGACGACTTGGTTGATGCCTTCTTAGCCGCAGGCTCGTCGGCCACAGGTGTATCTGACACGGTCGCACTTGATGTCTGCGACTTTCTGGGCGCACGAGCGGGCTCGGCAACTGTAGGAGCCGGCGCAGCCGCGGCTGCAACTGCGCTAACTCGGCCCTGTCGCTCAAGCTGTTCAATCCGAACGTGCAATCCGCGTTCGGTGTCTTCTGCACCCGGTAGCAACAAACGTGCAGCCATAATCTCTAGCAAAAGTCGCGGTGAGGTAGCGCCGCGCATTTCCACTAAACCATGTGAGAGCACTTCAGCATTACGCGTCAATTCGGCTAGCCCAAAAGAGGATGCTTGGACCTTCATCCGATCAAGTTCATCCGGAGCCGCGGTAATCAAGGCATCGAGATGGTCAGTGTCAGCACCGGCCACAGTCAGGATCAGCAAGTCACGAAAACGCTCTAGTAGATCGGCGACAAAGCGTCGCGGATCAAGGCCGCTATCGAGAGCTCGGTCTAGCGTCTCAAAAACCGCATCGCCGCGGCGGGTAGCAAAGGCATCAATGACATCATCGAGCAATTTTCCATCGGTGTAACCCAACAAGCCTGAGGCATAGGACATCGAAATGGAATTTTCAGTAGATCCAGCAATGAGCTGATCCAAAACACTGAGCGCATCACGAACTGACCCGGCACCGGCACGCACCACCATGGGAAGAACGGATTCTTCAATCGTGACGCCCTCCTCCGCAGCCACCCGCGCTAGGTGGTCACTCAAAATCCGTGGCGCAACAAGCCGAAATGCGTAGTGATGCGTACGGCTACGAATGGTGGCAAGCACTTTGTCCGGCTCAGTTGTAGCAAAAACAAATTTCACGTGCTCGGGTGGCTCTTCAACCAATTTCAAGAGGGCATTGAAGCCTTCCCGCGTAACCATGTGCGCTTCGTCAATGATGTAGACCTTGTAACGCGACGAAACAGGTGCATAAAAGGCACGCTCTCGAAGGTCACGAGCATCTTCAACACCACCATGGGACGCGGCGTCAATCTCAATGACATCTAAGCTTCCTGGGCCACCATTAGCCAAGTCCTGACAGGACTGACAGGTCCCACACGGCGTTGGGGTTGGACCACTTTCGCAATTCAAGGCTCGGGCCAGGATTCGAGCGCTAGTGGTCTTTCCGCAACCACGGGGACCCGAGAATAAGAATGCGTGGTGGACCCGACCACTTGCCAGAGCTTGTCCGAGCGGACCGGTCACATGGTCTTGCCCGATGACTTCTTCAAAAGTCTCGGGACGATAGCGACGGTAAAGGGCCAATGACACAGGTTCACCCTACGCGCGGGCGCTGACGTCAGGTGACCCCCCGCACACCCGACAGAGCTCACCTGCCCTTGCTGCCTTCCGGCCCTGGGGGATTCAGCAAGATGTCGCCGCACGAGGGGTCATAAATCAGTCTAAGAGGTGGCCACTGGTGCCGGTTTCGCGCCCACAGGTAATCTCTGCGACGGAGGATTCGCCTAGTTGGCCTATGGCGCACGCTTGGAAAGCGTGTTGGGTGCAAGCCCTCACGAGTTCGAATCTCGTATCCTCCGCCACGAAGTTGGCGCCACCCCTACAAGCAACAAACGGGTGGCGCCGCTTTATGGCGGTGGCGGTGGGACCCGTCGCTGCGCTCCTCCCAAATCCCGCTGCCACATAGACAAAAGACCAGCCCTCACGGACTGGTCATTTTGTATGGCGGTGGCGGTGGGATTTGAACCCACGGAGAGCTTTCACACTCACACGCTTTCGAGGCGTGCTCCTTAGGCCACTCGGACACGCCACCGCCGAGAAGGGTACGCGCTAAGGAGTGCGAACTCTCCAGCGGGCGGTTGGAGTGTGCCGTAGGTCAGGCCAACAAAAACGGTTTTCGACCGGAACTGCTGTGCGCGCAAACCGAACGGGAAGGCTCAGTTACCGGCCGAAAAATTCACGCAGGAGCGCTGCCGATTCATCGGCAAGCACACCAGAGACCACCTCAGGCCGATGGTTCAGTCGGCGATCACGCACTAGATCCCACATGGACCCGGCAGCTCCAGCCTTGTGATCATGCGCGCCATAGACGATGCGATCAACGCGAGCCAACACCGCTGCACCAGCACACATCGTGCACGGCTCAAGGGTGACGATGAGTGAACAGCCTTCTAGCCGCCACTGGCCGAGCTGGGCAGCTGCTGCGCGAAGCGCTAATACTTCAGCATGGGCTGTGGGATCACCGGTTGCTTCACGTTCATTGCGACCTAGGCCCACCACTTTGCCCGATGCATCAACCACCACCGCACCAACGGGAACATCTGAAGTAGTAAGGGCTAACCGAGCCTGCTCCAATGCAAGACCCATCGCCGCAACATCGTTGACCGGTGCATCAGCCATTGCAGAAACTACGCACCAGATTCGTCGCGCGCATGCTCAAAGGCGGCCGTACATCCCAACTTTTCCGCGATCTCCGCAAAAATATCATCTGGGTAGAACTCGTTTTCCTCACACAAAGAGACAAAGTCTCGGCCGCTTATGCCAAAGTCATTGAGCAAGGTCGTATCACCGGCGATGGCTGGTTCATCATCATCGTCAACGTGCGGTTCACCAACAAGGTCAAGGATTTCAGCAGCAAGGGTGAAATCTTCGGCCGCGGTTGCATCGGACATGCACACGCGAACATCGTTACCGGCTACCCGAATGATCACAGCGGTGTCATCGTGAATTGAGATAAAGCCCAAGTTCCCACCTTCGCCAGGAAACTGCCGAATGGCTTGAATCAAATTCTCTAGAGATTCAGCAGCGCGCGGGGGTAGTGGGGATGCCGACCAATGGCCACCCTCACGATAAGCAGCAACGACAAAGTCGATATCACTGATAGCCACAATCACCTCCGCCTACGCCATCGGGAACTACGACGAACAATGGCAGAAAGAAGCGATTACGTCACCTATTCCACGCGCAAACCAACAGTGAAAGATTTAGTGCTCGCGCAGGAGGGATCCAAATCCATCCATCCGATCGGCAATCCCATTGCTACGCAAGGCATGCCACCAGGTGATGGTGTTGATTGCCAAAACTGGCTTGCCCAGCTCCTTTTCCAGAGCATCGGCCAACGGGGCAAAGTACAAGTTGGTGCCGGCCTGCAGGATCGCGTCCACATCGTCCCCATCAACCTGGCGAACAAGTTCACGGCTCTTGGCGAAAGGCTCATGGGCAATTTCCACCGGGCCTGGCGAGTTGTGCCCCTTCATCCTGACCACTTCGTAGCCAATGTCATTGAGGAACTTATTCACCATCGTGTTACCGATCGGAGCGTAGGGGCTGACCACACCAACCTTTTTGATCTGGGGATACAGCTCAAAGGCATCCAAGATTGCTTGGGCACCAAAGGTGATGCCGCAGCCGGCAATTTCCATCGCCATGTCGTTGTACTTGTTGAACATCGCATCGGAGCGCTGCTTGCCATCCCAAAATGTCTCCGCCGAGTAACCAAAGACCACGTGGTCAGGCTTGACCGTCAAGAGGTCTTTTAGCCCTGGCTCGGTTGCTGCGCTGATGGCCTCAACCATGGCGACGAACTCGGCCTCAGTGTTCACGACAAAGGGAGGAATGACGCAGGGACGGGTTGCGGTGATAACGCCCTCTGGACGCATCGCGTTGTACTCAACTTCTACCGCGGTGTTTGTCGAAGGAACCAACACACCAAACTTCTTACGGTACCCAAAGTAATCGACGCCGTAGCCGTAATTATCTAGTCCCACAATTCCTCCTTGACCAACTTCGTGTACCAACCCTACAGAGCCTTCACAGCTGCGACGACTTTGGTCAGAGAATCTTTCGCATCACCAAAGAGCAGTGATGTTTGTGGTTGGAACAGCAAATCATTTTCAATACCGGCAAAGCCAGGTCGCATCGAACGCTTGAGGAAGACCACTTGTCGGGCCTGATCAACATCGAGAATGGGCATGCCGTAAATCGGAGCTGTTTTGTCGTCACGGGCTGCGGGGTTGACCACATCATTTGCGCCCACCACTAAGGCAACATCAGTGGTAGAAAACTCTGGGTTCACCTCATCCATTTCTTTGAGCTGCTCATAAGGAACACTGGCCTCGGCCAAGAGAACGTTCATGTGCCCTGGCATACGACCAGCAACCGGGT
>CAIXNN010000018.1 GCA_903920865.1 uncultured Actinomycetes bacterium | reverse complement strand
GAGGCGAAAGAAGTCCGCATCCGGGGAAGAAGTGCGAGCGGGGCAAAGAGTGGTGGGCCCGGCTGGATTCGAACCAGCGACCAACGGATTATGAGTCCGCTGCTCTGACCGGCTGAGCTACCTCCCCGAGCGAGTTTTGACCCTAGCCTGTGCCTGCCGGACCGGTAACCACCGGCTAACAACTTGGTATTCAGGTGGCGCTTACCCAGTCAGAAAGGGATGATTTAGTGACATTCTTCACTCACTCATTGGAGTCATCGTGTCCGATCGCATTGTCGAGACTTTCAGCGTTGTCATCAACAAGCCAGCCGAAGCTGTTTTTGCCGTGATCTCGGACGTGAACAACCACGCCCAGTGGGCCAACGGGGCCTACCGCATTGAAGATGTCAGCGACCCAAACTTTGCCACCGGTGCGACCTTTACCTCCTATGGCGTCTCGCGTGATAGTGACAACAAGCGCAACGATGTCACCGTAATGACTAACGAGCCACATTCACTATTTGCTCTCTCGAGCCTAGAAGATGGTGATGAGTACATCAATACGTTCTCCCTCACGCCTGAAGGGGAAGGCACGAAGGTAGATAAAGTCATTGATATGCCCAAACCAGGTGGACCTATGGGCATGATGTTCGCAGGGATCTTTAAGTCTGTGATCGCACCCCGCATCGCAGAGGGCATGGACAAGATGAAGGAAGTAGTGGAAGCGCAATGACTCAAACCACTTCAACGCAACAACTCGACATTGCTGGCATAGCTGCAGCCCTGAAAGGAAAGGTGCGCGGCCAAGCCGTTGCCGTCACACTCTTCCGCGATGAAATTCACCCTGCTTACCTTGAAAGTGAGCGGGTAGATGCCTGCGCAATCTTGCGCATCGCTCGTGATGAAGACCGCCCAGTGCACATGAACCGTGAAAACCACGACTGTTCACACGGCTCGTTCCTGACCGGGTTCGACGATGGCGATGAACTCATCGCCAGTGGTCGCCTATTGCCAGTGTTCATTCCGGCATACACAGACCAAGCAGGACTTGCGGTGAACAGCGGAAAGTTCCGCTTGCCCACCGGATCGATGAAGGGTTTAGG
Source organism: uncultured Actinomycetes bacterium (assembly GCA_903920865.1). Taxonomy (GTDB): domain Bacteria; phylum Actinomycetota; class Actinomycetes; order UBA12327; family UBA12327; genus AcAMD-2. The sequence goes on along the minus strand of CAIXNN010000018.1, from coordinate 5,055 downwards.
GGCTGCTCCTTTGGAGAAGGTTCCGGCCGGCGCAGACATTGAATGGATTGTTGTGGTGTGTGAGCCGGTATGGGCATCACAGATCGCAGCCGCGCGCGCAGTTGAAGATGGCGTGCAACCCAGTGGCGCAGCAGGTTCATCCTTTTGCACCGATGCCTTTGTCACTCCTTTCTTTGACGAAAACGTCATCTTGACCACCGGTGACTTTGGTGGCCGGATGAACAACAAGCTCAAGCCCACTGAGATGTTTGTCATTGTTCCGGCCAGGTGGGCCAACAACCTCATCTCGATTTTGGGCGCCACCCCTGACGTCAAGGGTCTGTATGAAGCCACCCGCACTGAGGAGTCTTCGTACTGGGCGCGTAAGAAGGAGCGCGAAGCCAAGGCTGAAGCTCGCGAAGCTGCTTTTGCTGCCGGCCAAACCTCCGGTGGCGGCGACGATGCTGCAGCCAAGGCTGGCTTGAAGGTTTCCATGGACTGGGATGAAGATGCCGTTGCGATGATTGCTAAGGCACCGAAGTTTGTCCGCAAGTTCGCCGTGGGCAACATGGAAGACTTCGCCGAACAAAATGGCTACGACCGCATCACAGCAGAAGTGGTCAAGGAGCAAATGGCCCAAGCAGGCATCAGTGGAGATGGTGGCCCTGGTGGAGCCGGTGGCGGAAATCCGCTCAAGAAGTTGTTTGGCCGCAAGAAGAAGGACTAACTCAAAACTCGAATCAAAAGAGCCCGGCCCTTATGTGGGGTTGGGCTCTTTTGTGCGTGGAGTCGCGGGCAACTTCAACAGTTTGGGTCGAGCAGCCAGCAATGCAACGATGATGATCACTGACACAACAATGAATTCCAGCCAGGTCCAACCCTTTTGCCCATTGGCCGCCCAAATGATGGCTGCACACAGGGATACAACGCTGAGCGAATTAACGATCGTGGTGAAACCATGCATGACTTGTTGCATGGTCTTCAACATGATGTCCAAGAAGAACAGCGTCATGAACACGGTTACCAAAGAGAAGAACACGATCGGTTGATTCAGCGCTTGATAAATCACCACGCCGGCGGCCAAGCCAACAACGGCCTGTACCGGTGGAGTGGGGAGCCCGAGCAAATAAGCGATCGGGAAGAGCGTCGCAACCAACAAGGTCACCGGCCAGATCCAACCAGTGTTGCCCACGGCTGCAAGTACTTGGAATGCCAGCCCGTACACGATCATGGAACTAAACAGCCAGTCAAGAAGCGATGGCGGAACACCGGTTAGGTACCAGCGATCGAGTGTGTTTTGAGCGCTTTCACACACACTTGCCACCAAGAACAATCCGGCCGAGAGGTAGAGCAAGCCTGGCTTGTCCAAGACGCTGCTTAAATACGCGAAATGTTGGTTGACCACAACGACCTGAAGGAGCGGGATCAAGATAGTGATCACGTGGGCGCTCAATACCCACACCGCGGTTGCCGGTGGCAGGTCAATTTCTCGACTGACGCGCTGCCAGGGCTTGATGGCCGTACTGGGGGTTGAGGAGTCCACGCAAACAGGATAGTGACGCCGGCGCGCTCAGCCCCCTTGTTTAGGGAAATTGTCACCGGGGCGGTGCATCTGGATCCATGAGGACTCAGGGGTGAAACCAACCTTTTCGTACAGCTTCAATGCGCCAGATTCGTTTCCTGTATCCACGCTGAGTTCAACTGTTTCGTACCCTTTTGCCGCACAGTAGGTGATTGAGACTTGCAGCAGTGCTTCGCCAATCCCGGTTCCTTGGTGCTCCTGCGCCACACCAAGACTCGCGATTTGCCCTTTCTTCTCCTCAGCGTATTCGTCATTGCACTGGCAGTAGCCAACCGCGATACCGTTTTTGAAAGCTACAAATACCCCGTTTGGGTCGAGGGAACTTTCTCCAAAGATAAGTTCTCGCCATTTGTCTAAGTTTCGTGGCGCAAATCCAAAGTGCTTCGAGAAAGAGTCCTGATACAGCGCGTGCCATGTCGCAACGTGATCTGGGTCTGAGATATCAATCGCTCTTATCTGCACATCAGTAACCTGTCTGATCGATGCAACTGTTGAGGTCGGCATTCGCATCGTGAAGTAGCGGCGTAAGGATTCAAATCCATGCTCTGCCCATCCGGCCTGCAAGCGAGAATCAAGAAAGTTCACCCCAGGCCACATTGGCCAGTTTGGCTGCTCAGCTTCCGCTAGCTCAATGGTCCAAAGGGCCAGATCTTCCACATTGGTCAGATGTGGCATGGCGTAGATGTCTGGGAAGAAACGAGCTCGCACTGCATCAGGATGAAGATTTACTAGTGCAGAGAATCCAGATTCGCCATCCATGCTCAATAAGTGAGTGACAGTCGGATCTACATAACCGGTCATGAAATCCAGGGCACTCTCAGCACTCATCACACTGGTGGCTGGATCCACACTCAATTCATGCGCGTTGACCACATCAGCGATGGCTTGAGCATCGGCCTGCGTTGCTAGACGGGTTGACGTGATTTTCAATGCTGGGAACCCTTCAGCCTGCTCGGTTGGCAGCGGTACGCCACCTTTTCAACCGTCAAGCAACTATTGCACAAACTAGGAGCAACAGTTCGGGCCCGATAATCACCTTCAGTACGGGGCTGTGGCTCCCCCGACTGGACTCGAACCAGTAACCTGCCGGGTTTAGGCGCGTAGTTCGCCACTGTTCGCCCATGTACACCTAAAGGGGTATTTCCCAGGCAGGTACTGAGATGGCCAAAGTTGGGGCGCACGTGAGCCAATTCGCGAGCCAGAAGTTCCCCCAAGTGCCAAGGTCCAAACCGTTGACTTTGAGCCGATTCGGAGAATCGCTCGACTTGCATTGTGGACAGCAATAACCGCCGTCATCTTGGGACCACTCCACGGATTTTGTGCCGATTATTTCTACTCTTCTGCAATTCAAGAACGACAAAGTCCTGCTGGACTTGCCGGCATTCAAGGCCGGCTGGCCCAGTTGAAGCGAACGGTCTAGATGGTGCTCTCGGTGCAGTCGAATTGCCCGGCCCGCGAGCATGCTAAGACCAGACTAAGCAACCCCTAAGACCAATGCGTTGAAAGTCAAATGTTCGAACACTGTGCATTCTAGTTGGCGTGACCGATGCGGGTTAAAATACGATTCGCGAATGCTATCAACCGAAATTTCAACCGAAACTTCAACCAGGCGGACCCGCGGCGAACTACTCAGCGACCTTCATATCAAGGTCCCCGCTGTCATACTTTTCTTTTGGATCATCAAAGTTCTCGCAACCACGGTTGGCGAAACATTTGCCGATTTCATTAACACAAACTTTCACTTGGGTTTGACGAATACTTCAATTCTTATTACGGCTCTGACGATCGTTGCGCTCATTTTCCAATTCCGCGCCCCACACTACATAGCCGCCTACTATTGGCTTGTCGTAATCTTGATCAGCGTCGCAGGAACGCTCATCACTGACAATTTGACGGATAATTTTGGCGTACCCCTTCAAACGACGACCATCATCTTCGCGGTTTGTCTTGCGATCACTTTTTTTGTCTGGCATCGAGTTGAAGGAACACTTTCGATCCACAGCATTCGGACAAAGCGCCGAGAAGCTTTCTACTGGCTGACGATCCTTTTGACGTTTGCACTGGGGACTGCATCTGGCGATCTTGTTAACGAAAAGTATGCACTCGGCTACAGAAATGGCCTACTGCTCTTTGGCGGTCTCATTCTCATCATCGCTGTGGCTAATCTCTACGATCTCAACAGCATCTTCGCCTTCTGGGCCGCCTATGTTTTGACTCGTCCACTTGGAGCATCTCTTGGCGACCTACTCACCCAGCCAAAGGTTGCTGAGGATGGCGGATTTCCTGGCTTGGGTTACGGCACGTATCTCGTTAATGGGGCATTCCTCTTCTTGATTATCGGGCTCGTGATTTATCTAACGATTTCGAAAATAGACCGAATCACACCAGAAAAATTTGCCGACGCGACCGACTAGGGTCGCATCATGGGGACAACTCGATTAGGTCCAAGCACGCAGATTGCATCAACGAAAGTTCCTCGCATCACCGCAATCTTTTGGGTGATAAAGGTTTTGTCAACCGGCATGGGCGAAACTGCTGCCGACTACGTTGACAAAAGGTTCAACCCAATAATTCCAGTCCTCATTGCCGCCAGCATCTTAATTGCTGCACTACTTTGGCAACTCAAGGCATCGAAATATCGTCCCAAGAACTATTGGCTTGCCGTAGTTATGGTGAGTGTTTTCGGCACCATGATCGCCGACGCAGCTCATGTCGCTCTAGGAATCCCGTATTGCATTTCAACGCCCATATTTACGGTGGTCCTAGCAGCCCTATTCGCAACCTGGTACGCAACGGAGAAGTCGCTTAGTGTCCACTCGATCATCAACACTCGACGCGAACTGTTTTATTGGTCAGTTGTCATGGCAACATTTGCGCTGGGCACCGCTGTCGGGGATCTGACCGCAGTAACCTTTAAATGGGGTTTCTTCACCTCGGGAATCATTTTCGCCGTCGCCATAGCGATTCCTGGCATCGCTTGTAAATTCTTTGGGCTCAACAGCGTTATTGCCTTCTGGTCCGCCTACGTGATTACGCGCCCCCTGGGAGCTTCATTCGCAGACTGGATGGGCGTATCCCCCCAACGCGGCGGATTGGGTTGGGGAACTGGGTCAGTGACCATTGGCCTGACGATCATCATCGTGATCCTCGTACTGTCGCTCCCCCGACTGGACTCGAACCAGTAACCTGCCGGGTTTAGGCGCTTAGTTCGCCACTGTTCGCCTATGTACACCTAAAGGCCTATTCCCTAGGTAGGTACTGGGTTGTTTGTTCGCCTGTGTTCAGGACAGTTCGTGGCTGTTCAGGTAGTTTGTGACTCTGGTTGCTGTCAGGGTTGCTGTCAAATATGGGGGGATGTCAATGGAGAGATGAGTCTGATTCGACGATGAGATTTTTTTCAGTTACGAGCAACACTTGAAATCTAGCCCTCAATGCTTCCCATCAAATTCTCCAGACGTAAGTCCATCAAGGTGGATGTCAACGGCGAGATGCTC
>CAIXNN010000017.1 GCA_903920865.1 uncultured Actinomycetes bacterium | reverse complement strand
GAGAAAACCTTGCCGTTTGCTGGCTACGCCGCTTTTTCCTCCCCTAACAATCGGACCCACCATGAACTCCTCCTCATCGAAGTGGGAGCAAATGCCACTTCGATTCCGGGTGGACGCAGAGTGGGGATGTACCACTTTGGTTTGAAAGTTGGGGATAGCGACGATGAGTTGCGTGATGTGGTGAAGGTCCTCAACGAAAACGACGTCCCCATTTACGGCGCTAGCGACCACACAGTCACGCACAGCCTCTACATCGCGGATCCCGATGGCAACGAAATTGAGCTTTACATTGATGTTCCTGGTATCGATTGGAAATCCAATCCAGCCCTGATCACTGCCCCTATTAAGCCTTTAGTCCTCTAACTCGCGACCATTTGTCCCCATTTGGTCAGATGACTTCAGGTATTCCCTTCATTGTGCCGATACATAGGTCTAGCATTCATATCTCTGGCGAACGGGGGAATTTGATGACAACGGGGCGAGACGACACCACGTGCCCTTTTTGTCATACCCAATATTCCCAAGTCAGCGAATTTACTGACGGAAAGTGGCGAGTGGAATGCCCCACCTGCCTGGCCACTGGACCAACTGCCACTGATTCGGATTCAGCCCTGCTGCGGTGGGATCGAGTCGCATTAGATGCGCTGTTACTTCGCGTCGTTATTGACTCAAGCCCAAGCATGATTATGGTCCAGGATTACGACGGCAAGTTTCTTTTGGCCAACAAGTCGCTTGCTGATCGGTACGGAACTACGCATGAACTGATGATTGGTAACACCGCCGCCGCCTTCAACCCGAATCCGGAAGAGGTTCAGCACTACCTGGATGATTTCCATCGCGTCATGGATGCTGGCGAAAGGGTCATCGTTGAGGAAACGTCAACTGACGTATCGACCGGGGATGTGCGCTACTACCGTTCAGTCAAGGTCCCGCTGATCGGGCCTGATGGATCGCCACGCATTCTGGTCATCGCTGCGGATATTTCCGATCTTCATAACAAACAAAATCAACTGGCCGCAATGGTTGATGCGTTGGGCGTACTCAATGAAAAGCTGGAAAATCGCGTTGAGGAACGCACTGAGGAACTTGAGCACGCAAACTTTGCATTAGAAAACCTGGCTCGGCGCGACCAGCTCACCGGCCTGCCCAACCGATTGGCCAGCATTGAGCGCATTGAAGACGAATACAAGCGAATGCAACGCACCCACACGCCGTACCACGTTTTGATGATGGACCTGGACAACTTCAAGGAAATCAACGACACCTACGGTCACTCTGTTGGTGATGAAATGTTGATCTCTGTGGCACGTGTTATGCAGTCAACGATTCGTGAAGCGACTTCGTGGGCCGACTTGGAGGCGAAGAGTTCATCGCTGTCCTGCCTGGCACCGATCGCAATGGCGCCATGATCCTGGCCGAAAAGATTCGCCACAGCGTGGAAGCACTAGAAGGCACTGCTCGGTTGACGATCAGCATTGGCTTGGCATCAGCGGTCGCCCGCGACGATCACGGATCAACAGCCATTCAACTGGCCGATGAGTACATGTATCGCGCGAAGCAAAACGGTCGCAACCAAGTCGCCGCGCCCGAGTTGGACTAGACGACTTCGCTGTTTTATCGCTCTACCTCTTGATGCGCACTACCTGCCCTTGACCGGGCAGAGTGCTGTCCGTGTTACTAGATACGTAAATTTTGTCACCGTTACGGTTCACAGCAATTCCGTTGGGCAGCACGAGTGAAGGGTCCGTCAGTATCGTACGCGCTCCAGAGGGATTAGCAAAGGATGCAATCTGCACATCGTTTGTGAACATCTCGGCAGCATAAAAATGCCCTGCGCGGTCAAAGGTGCAACCCGTGATAGTGCTAAATCCTGTCGCCCACACGGTGGCCACGTTCAGCACAGTTGAAAGATTCGCAGGATCTGTGGCCTTTGGATCCACCCGATACACGACCGATTGGCCAGGACCACTGGTGAAAAACTCGGCCAGGCTGAGCGTTCCGATATAGAGCGCTCCATCAGGTCCAGCTGCGACGCACGTGGGAACAACATCGCTCAAGAACGTATTCGGGAGGTAAGCGAGCACTTGCACAGTGCCATCACGCTTGACCTCGTCGAGCGTATTTGAGCCAGCATCAATGACGTACT
>CAIXNN010000016.1 GCA_903920865.1 uncultured Actinomycetes bacterium | reverse complement strand
CTGACCCGCATTGATATGCACGCCAAGTTCAAAGAAAAGCTGGGCAAAGAAGTTCCTGCGGTCGTGATTCTCGGTGCCTGCAATCCGCAACTGGCGTTTGAGGCATACACACGTGCGACAGATGTGACCAGCTTGCTGCCATGCAATGCCGTGGTGCGCGATGTAGGTCAGGGGCGCGTGTCAGTGGAGCTGGCGAAGCCAACTGCATTGATGGAAGTGCTGGGCGATGCAGCGCGTGTTGAGCTGGCGCAGGTCGCTGATCAGAAATTGAAGAATGCGTTGGAGAGTGCGTGAGTGCACACAGCTGCTGTGGTGGGTGATGCGAGTTGCGCTATCATTAGTTGATACAGTTGGCGGCGTTATGTGGCTTAGTTGAGCTTGTAATTGCATGGTTATGTCTTGATAGTGATCAATGCACCATGTAATACAGAAGGTGTGGTGTCTGGCGGGCTGTAATGGAGTTAAACTGCACGTCTGAGAATGACAGCTTATTGTCTTGGTGCGGGTTTGTTACCCGCACAGACCCACCACCCAGAGAGTATGTATGGAACACACGGTACATAACAAAATCGTTAGCTTCATCTGGTCAATCGCTGACGACTGCCTCAGGGATGTTTTCGTACGTGGTAAGTACCGTGATGTCATCCTGCCAATGTTTGTGCTTCGCCGTCTGGATTGCCTGCTGGAGCCAACTAAGGAGGCGGTGCTCGAAGAAGTCCGCTTTCAGCGTGAAGACGCGCAGATGGCCGATCTGGATTCACACGGTCTGCGCGAAGCGTCCGGCTATGTTTTCTACAACACTTCCCGCTTCACACTGAAGTCGTTACTGGGTAACCCCTCCCAGCTGGAAGCCAACCTGAAAAATTACCTTGATGGTTTCTCGGACAACGTGAAGGAAATTGTCGAGAAGTTCGACTTGCGAAATCAGGTTCGCAAAATGGTTCAGTCGGATGTGCTCCACGACGTGCTCGAAAAGTTCGTGTCCGACGAGATCAATCTCGGTCCGGCTGACAGGAAAGGGCCAGATGGTCGCAGTCAGCCGGGTTTGTCTAACCTGGGCATGGGTTATGTGTTTGAGGAGTTGATCCGCAAGTTCAACGAAGAGAACAACGAAGAGGCGGGTGAGCACTTCACGCCTCGTGAAGTGATCAAACTCATGACCAATCTGGTCTTTATCCCGGTTAAGGACCAATTGCCAAATCCACTCACTATCTACGATCCGGCTTGTGGCAGCGGTGGTATGCTGACCGAATCGCAGAACTTTGTTACTGATTCAGAGGGTGAAATCAAGGCTAAGGTAGGGGTCTTTCTTTATGGCAAAGAATGTCAGCCCGAAACCTACGCTATCTGCAAATCTGACATGATGATTAAGGGCAATGATCCTCAAAACATCAAGTTCGGCTCTACGCTGGCAACAGACGATTTCTCAGGTACACGCTTCGATTTCATGCTCACCAACCCGCCTTATGGCAAGAGCTGGTCGAGCGATCAGAAAAACATTGTTGAGGGCAAGGATGTAACATCCCCTCGTTTTCAGGTCAATTTGACTGGCTACAAAGGACAGGCACACGATGTCTATCCGGCCATTCCGCGTTCGTCTGACGGCCAGCTCCTGTTCATGATGGAGATGGTCAACAAGATGAAGCGACGCAGCGACAGCCCGATGGGTTCGCGCATCGCTTCCGTTCATAATGGTTCGGCTCTGTTCACCGGAGATGCAGGTAGCGGTGAGAGCAATATCCGCCGTCACATCATCGAGAACGACTATCTCGAAGCTATCATTCAGTTGCCGAACAACCTGTTCTACAACACCGGCATCACCACCTACGTTTGGGTTCTTTCGAACAATAAAGCAGAGAATCGCAATGGCAAGGTGCAACTGATCGACGCCAGCAATCTCTACCAGAAGCTGCGCAAAAACCTCGGTGAGAAGAACTGCGAATTCACCGACGAGCACATCCACCAGATCACCCAGTTGTACTTGGAAATGCCGAATGACGGTATTTCCAAGGTCTTTAACAACCGCGATTTTGGCTACTACAAGGTCACGGTGGAACGCCCGCTGCGACTGGCCGCGCAATTCAGCCCCGAGCGCATCGCTACGTTGCGTTTCACGCCGGGCATGCAGGACATCATGGAATGGGTGTACGGCAAGTACGGCGACGAGGTTTACACCGGGCTGAAGGCACATACCGAAGCCATCGAAGCGCACCTTGAGCGAGAAGAGATTGCCCTCTCACCCAAGAACCGCAAGGAACTGCTGTCCGAAGCCACATGGCGCGAGCAACGCGACATCATGCAGACCGCACAGCAACTGGCTGAGAAGATCGGCGTCGGCGAATTCCTCGACTTCAATCGCTTTGAGAGCATCGTCGATGACGCCATTAAATCGCTTGGCCTTAAGCTTGCCGCACCCGCCCGCAAGCAAATCCTCAACGCGATCAGCTGGCGTGACGAACGGGCCGAGAAGGTTATCAAGAAGGTCCACAAGCTCAATGCAGCTAAGCTGAATGACTTGCTGAACCAACTGGGTACCACCCGCGACAAGCTTGGCGACTATGGCTACATAGCGACACCGACCGGCGAGTTCATCGAGTACGAGCCGGACAGCGAATTGCGCGATACCGAAAATGTCCCGCTGGCGCTGGACACCAGCCTGTCAGCTTCCAGTGTGATCCACGATTACTTCATTCGTGAAGTCCGCCCGCATGTGAGTGATGCCTGGATCGCCATCGACAAGAGCGTGATCGGCTACGAGATCAGCTTCAACAAGTATTTCTACCAGCACAAGCCGCTGCGCAGCCTGGAAGAAGTCACAGCGGAAATCCTGGCGCTGGAAGCCGAGACGGATGGTCTGCTCAAGCAACTGGTGAGCTTTGTGTCGGGGGCCAAGCAATGAAGGAAATTCAGGCCAAGACGCGCAGCGTGCGCGAGCTGCTGAGCGACACCAAGTACGGCATCGACTACTACCAGCGCGAATACAAGTGGCAGACCAAGCAGATCGTCGAACTGGTTTCCGACCTCACCACAGCGTTCCTTGAAGAGTACCAATCACAGCACGAGCGCAAGGACGTCGCCTCTTACGGGCATTACTTCCTCGGCTCCATTGTCATCAGTCAACCGGACGAGAAAAAGCAGATCGTGGATGGTCAGCAGCGGCTGACCAGCCTCACGCTGCTGCTGATCTACCTGCACAACATCCAGAAAGTCCGTCCCGACGCCGTTTCCATCGAGAAGATGATCTTCTCCGAGGAGTACGGGGAAAAATCTTTCAACCTCGACATTCCCGAGCGTAACGAGTGCATGAATGCGCTGTTCGATGGCATTCCCTACGATTCAGTGGATCAGGTCGAATCGATTCAGAACCTGATCGGGCGTTACAACGACATCGTAGAAGCCTTCCCAGCCGATATTGCGAACGACAAGGCGCTGCCGTACTTCGTGGATTGGCTCCGCAACAAGACCCAGCTAGTTGAGATTACGGCCTACGCGGATGCAGACGCCTACACGATCTTCGAAACCATGAATGACCGTGGGCTGTCGCTCTCCAATACCGACATGCTCAAGGGCTACCTGCTGGCGAGCATCACCGAAGCTGCCAAGCGGGCCGAGGCCAACAAGGAAATCAAACAATGGCTGCTGACCTTTGCCAAGCGTGACAGCGAGCGCGACACCAAGGAGAGCGAAGCTGATTTCTTCAAGGCCTGGTTGCGTGCAAAGTACGCCCAGGACATACGCGAGCGGAAGAAAGGCGCGAAGCCTGAAGACTTCGATCTGATCGGCACCGAGTATCACCGCTGGGTCCGGGCAAAGGACGATCTGATCGGCCTGAACACGAGTGACGATTTCAATCGCTGGGTGCGCCAAGATTTGCGCTTCTTTGCCCGCGTCTATCTGGAGCTGCTGGATGCCTCCGAGACCTTGAAGCCTGGCCTGGAGTCTGTCCGCTTCAATGCCGACCATGGCTTCACTCAGCAATTTCAGGTACTGCTGGCTCCGCTGCTGCCGACCGATGACGAGGCCACCGTCATGGCTAAGCTCAAGCTGACGGCGGATTACCTCGACTGCTGGCTCAATCGTCGCCTGTGGAATTTCAAATCGATCGACTATTCCACGCTGCAATACGCGACCTTCCTACTCACCAAGGAACTGCGCAACTTGTCGCTGGATGCCCTGCGCGACAAATTGATCACGCGACTGACCAACGATCAAAAGGAGCTTCCGCTCGACGATCAGCCTTACCTGAACAACTGGAACGCCAAGAGCCTGCATCGACAATTGGCTCGCTTTACGCACTGGCTGGAAGAGCAAAGCGGACAGCCAGGGCGGTATCTGGAATACATCGTTCGGTCGGGCAAGAACGCCTACGAGATCGAGCACCTGTGGGCCAACCACTTCGAGCGCCATACCGACGAATTCGCCCATGCGCAGGAGTTTTCTGCGCACCGCAACCGGGTGGGCGGACTGGT
>CAIXNN010000015.1 GCA_903920865.1 uncultured Actinomycetes bacterium | reverse complement strand
CAGAGGGGCTTAGAAGGGGTGGATCGGGCGGGAATAGGTATATGCGTTGGTGAGCCGGACCTGGCCGTAGGCGGTTTGATTGCTTCGAACATAGGCGCTGTCCTCGTATACGGATGGACCCCCGGTGTAGGTGCTGCCCGTCGTCGAACTCCAATACGGCGAGGAAGCATCACGGAAACCGTTCACCTTTGCCTGGTCGGTAGATGACAAGGTGGCGAGTGTGGTTAATTCCGCCTGCGTGGGCAGTCGCCATGTTCCTGCGGCTGCGTTGGTCGTTGAGTAGCCTGCAACAGTTGATGTTGCTGTGGACCAATTGCTTGACAGGTCCGTTGTGGCTGCAGGCGTTGCCTGCCAGCCCAACGGGGCAACTTCAAGGCACACCACAGTCGTGCAGTCCGCGGGCGACGTTGCTCCGCCGAGGGAATAGACCTTGCCGCCGCCGGGGCCAGTGTCACCGATTTCGCAACCCACGGATGTCGTGGCACACGTTGCGGTTCCCGATCGCGGAGCATCAGAGCCGTTGGTCACCAAAATCACGCCAGCAACAACGACCGCGATGAGCAACCCACCAATAAGGAGCCCACGGCTCATGCCACCTCTAGCCGGCTTGGCAGTGGCATCGCTTAAACCCATACCGGCGTTTACTCCCTGGTTCATGGTCATTTGGCTACTCCTTGGTTCACAGGTGTAACTCGTGTCTAAAACGGGTGGATGGGGCGGGAATATGCGGACCCAGAGGTCGGAGTCCAAGATCCTGAACAGGAGGCAGTCGTTGTCAGTTTTTTCACGTACACGCACTCGTTCGGAATTCCTCCGGCAACGTAGCCAGCTTGTACATTGGTCCAATAATAAGAAGAGGCATCCCGAAAACCGTTGGCCTTGGCCGGATCGGTAGCGGACAACTGCGCCAACGTTGTGATTTCGGTCTGATTTGGCAAGCGCCAAGTTCCAGCGGCGGCTGTTCCCGCGGCGTAGGTTGCGGCTGTTGATTTCGCCGTGGACCAATTGCTATTCAGGTCAGTTGACGTTGCTGTCGCAAAGGTGTTTTGCCAGCCCAGCGGCGCTACTTCCAAACAGGTACCAGTACACGTTGCTGGAGCTGCCTTGCCTCCGAGAGAAAAGACTTTGCCACCACCCGGTCCAATGTCGCCGATTTCGCAACCCTCACGCGTGGTGGCACACAATAAAGCACCCGAACGTGCCCCACCTGACTTGCTAACAACGAGAACGACGCCAACGACGGCGATAACCGCGACCAGTCCCCCGATGAGGATCCCGCGGCTCAGGCCGCCTTTAGTTGGCTTTGCTGCAGTTGAGTCACTTGAACCCATGCCGGTTGATGAACTACTGGTCTCTTCGGACATTGCTTGGTGCTCCTAGATCGGGCGGATGGCTACTAGATACCCACCCAGATCAGGTGAACACCGACGTTTACGCACATCAAAATAGGGCACCAAGGAGCGCAATTGATCACATTTGCACTTATATATAGGGCGTTTCACCCACTTGCGTGTTCGCAGCCTGCTGTGGGCTAGCGATCCAAGCTGGGATTGTCCGCTGGATCCAGCGAGTCCACTTCGTTTTCTAGTTCGATCTGGCGGATGACTTCAAAGGACAGCCCTGCTGAATATCCGCGGCGCCCCAAGATCGCAGCGAGGCGGCGGCGCCGTGCTTGTGGCTCAAGGCCGGCAACACTGCGCCACTTTTTTCGGACGAGCTCGCGGGCCACGTTGCGTTCATCATCGACGTCAACAGGTTCAAGTACCTCGTTGATGATGAGCTCGGGCACGCCTTTGCGCTGCAGTTCCATCGCTAGGGCTCGTCGACCGCTGCCCCGTGATTCACGACGTTGACGCACGTACTCTTGCGCGTAGCCCAGGTCGTCAACGAGACCGACTTCTTCCATGCGGTCAAGGACTCGTTCGGCAAGCTCGGCATCAACTTCGCGCTTGTGCAATGTTTGCCGCAACTGCTCGCGGGTGCGAGCATTCATGGTCAACTGCCGCAACACGATGGCTTTCGCGCTGGCTTCAAGCTCGTCCGCAGTTTTTTCGCGAACGACCTTTACTTCCGGTTGGGCCGTGGGCTGGCTCAGAGTTCTACGCTTTCAGCCACCGTCAGGTCAATGGGCTCGTCGAGGCGCGCACCCACACCGAGGTGTTCCTTGATGCGCTTTTCGAGCTCGTCGGCCAAGTCGGGGTTATCGCGCAGGAAGGTGCGAGCGTTTTCCTTGCCTTGACCGAGTTGGTCACCTTCGTAGGTGTACCAGGCACCGGCCTTGCGCACGAATCCTTGCTCCACGCCCATGTCGATCAAGCCACCTTCGCGGCTGATCCCCTGGCCATAGATGATGTCGAATTCGGCTTGCTTAAACGGTGGGGCGACCTTGTTCTTGACGACCTTGACGCGGGTGCGGTTGCCGACTGCATCGGTGCCGTCCTTCAAGGTTTCAATGCGGCGCACATCCAAGCGAACCGATGAGTAGAACTTCAGCGCGCGGCCACCGGTGGTGGTTTCTGGTGACCCGAACATCACACCGATCTTTTCGCGCAGTTGGTTGATGAAGATTGCGGTGGTGCCGGAGTTGCTCAGTGCACCGGTGATCTTGCGCAGTGCTTGTGACATCAAACGCGCTTGCAGTCCCATGTGGCTATCGCCCATTTCGCCTTCGATTTCGGCGCGAGGAACCAGGGCTGCCACGGAGTCAATAACGATGATGTCAATGGCGCCGGAGCGAATGAGCATGTCGGTGATCTCAAGTGCTTGCTCACCGGTGTCGGGCTGAGAGACCAAGAGCGCATCGATGTCGACACCGAGCTTGGCGGCGTATTCGGGATCGAGTGCGTGCTCGGCGTCGATGAATGCAGCGATGCCACCTAGTTTTTGTGCGTTGGCCACGGCGTGCAGCGCAACGGTGGTCTTACCGGAGGATTCGGGGCCATAGATCTCTACGACGCGACCGCGTGGCAGTCCACCAATACCCAGCGCAATATCGAGCGCAATGGAGCCGGTAGGGATGACTTCGATAGGGGCGCGAACCTCATCGCCCAGGCGCATGACTGAGCCCTTGCCAAACTGGCGATCGATTTGGGTGAGCGCGGCCTCAAGAGCCTTGTCGCGGTCGGGAGCAGCCATGGAAATCCGCCTTACGGTGAGCAGTTGTGCCCACGAACTGTGTGCCCGGGGCGTGAACTCGACCCTAGGTGTGGCCTCCGACAAACCGTTGCCTTACGGCCCCAGTCTGGGGATTTCACGCCCTGTGGGCGAGTTCGTACGCAGAACCTAACCCGAACAGGTGTTCGAATGGTGCAGACACGCCGGAAGGAAGGAGATCTTGCTCCCGAACCTCGAATTACTCGCGATGGAGGTATTCAATACCGCGATGTGACGATGGTATTCTCCGCGCTCGTCACAGGTGAGCACTCGCTTTAAGAGACCTCAGACTACGTTCATGAAGGGAATGGCCAAACGGGCCTGCTGCCTCGAAACACCACCCTACAATTGCCATTGCGCGAAGCAGACCCGCTCACTTGAGCATCCGGTCGCCACGGAAACTGGAAATGCCTTCGGGTCCTGATTTTCTCTTAGGGGGATGCATGTCTAGAGCTGACTTCACGGTCCGAGACCTTGTTGGGAAGATTGCAAGTGGCGAACTGCGCCTCCCTGAAATGCAACGGGACTACGTCTGGACTGCAACACGTGTTCGCGACCTCTTGGATTCTTTATATCGGGGGTATCCATCGGGCGTAATCCTGGCCTGGGAATCAGATGAAAAAGTAGACACCCGTGATTTTGCCATTGCCGCCAGTTTAGGAAATGGAATTCGACCCCTCCTCCTATTAGACGGGCAGCAGCGCTTGACATCCTTATCCGCAGTTCTTCGCGGAGAACCTGTAACCGTTAGAAATCGAAAACGACCAATTGATATTTTGTTTAACCTTGAACATCCGGACGCGTTGACGTTCGTTACAGATGTGCAAGAAGACATTGATGACGATAGGGACCAAGGGTCCGACTCTGGAGACTTGGATATCCAAGAACGTTTTAAGCGGATGACCTTCGTTGTTGCGAGCCGTGCACTTGAATCACTACCCCAGTGGGTAAAGGTCACAGACATATTCAATAAGACAGATGCCGAACTCTTACCGCTAACGGGGCTGAGTGGCTGGGACGATGACCGCTACCAGAAATATACAGATCGGTTGAAGGCCGTTCGTGCCATTGTGGATTATCAATACCGCATGGACATCCTCGAAAGAACCAAATCCTACGAAGAAGTCACCGAAATCTTTGTACGAGTGAACTCACTAGGTGCGAAACTTCGAAGCTCTGATTTGGCCCTTGCTCAGATTACGGCCAAGTGGCGAGGATCTTTAGAGGTATTCCGTGCCTACCAAGAGCAACTTGCAGGGCGTGGATTCGACATTGATTTAGGCATTGTCTTGAAGACCCTGATTGCACTCATTACTAGTCAATCAAGATTTCTAACGGTGAATTCCTTATCTCAGCAAGACTTAGAGAATGGCTGGGAACGGACAACCAAAGCGATGGACTACGCCTTGAATTTTATTGAGGCAAATGTCGGAATTGACAGCACCGCACTCTTATCCTCACCATTCTTGATAGTGACAACTGCTTATTGGGCAGACAAATCCGGCTACCAACTCAAAAGTGAAGCCGTGGATGCTTACCGCAAGTGGTTTCTCATCGCGAACGCACGAGGACGATACTCACGTGGATCCTCCGAGTCCTACCTGGATCAGGACATAGCAGTTCTGCGCGATGGAGGAGATTCTTCCGGACTGACCCAGCGGCTTACTCAACAATTTGGTCGACTGGAATTCTCGCCGGACGAACTCGTCGGCCGAACGTCCCGCAGTGGTGCATTTAAGACAATGTTTCTTGCATTTAGACAAGATCAGGCTAAAGACTGGGTGACTCATCTTGAAATCAGCCCCAAGCACAGCGGTAAGTCCGACGCCATCGAATACCACCACATCTTTCCTAAGGCATACCTAAAGAAAGTCCGGTCAGATATTGATCGAGCATCAATTGATGACATCGCGAATCTTGCTTTTATCGGCTCGACAACAAATAAGCAAATTAGAGACAAGGCGCCTTCAATCTATCGCCATGATTTCGCGGATGAAGACTTTGATTCACAGCAGATCTCGTTTTCGGATGGCTTGGACTCGGCCGATTTGTTTGAATCGTTTGTAACT
>CAIXNN010000014.1 GCA_903920865.1 uncultured Actinomycetes bacterium | reverse complement strand
CGTCACCTACTCCACATTCTCGATGCACTCCCTCTCGGCCTGGGCTACATAGTGGGCTTGATCACTGGCCGAACATTTGCCGACCGTATTCTGGGCACAATCGTTGTGGCTAAGCCTCAATAGGTGCATCGCTCGTAACGCCGCAGTACCAGTTCGATGGCCGGCATGCGTCGTCTAATTACCTAGCGTGCGACACGTTGGAACGTGACTATTGCCAAACAGCTTGACGAAGAAGTTACCTAGATTCCTATATCCATGGTTCCACTCGATGTTTGAATTGTTATGCCCACCATCGAGTCTGAAAGAATTTGTGGCTGGTGAGACCGTCGGCTGCGAATCAGCAGAATGATGAGTCCTATTGGCCCCAAACTCGCGCCCAGGAAAATACCCAAGGAGCGAGAGGAACCCGCATGTCGTGAGAGCATTGCCCCCGCTGTTCCAAATATGGTCACCCATAGTGTGACCATCACCACGAGAGTAATTAGAATTATGCCTAGGGCAGTGTTCATGATTAGTTGCCTTCATTCTTGTGGGTATGAATCAGGATGAGTCCAGCCAGCACCACGAAAAGGCCGGCGATGAGGGAACAGGTACTACCTTGGCCCATGCTGAAATTCGCATGGACACTTTGCCTCAGGTGAGGAATAGACATATACCCGTTACTCATCCGCTCAGCGGTCGGTGCCCACTGAGCGATTGTCGAATTAAATGCCTCCGGAATGCGAATAGATGCATCCGATGGAACCAGACGCATACATGCTCCGATAGCGCCATAGAAAACGGGGGCGAATCCAATAATCGTGAGGGTGGTCGCAGTGCCAAGAGAGGGCCGAGTGATCTGCCAAATCGCACAGGCAATTATTGCAATAATTTCAAAGTTGCTGACTATCCCAATGACTGGAAGAGCGAATCCGGGGATCGGCCACCGCTCCGGCGCTCCGGTCGTGGTCGACACTGACAGCGTGATCCACGACTGGTATCGGCTCTCCAAATACAAAATCGCCCCAATTATTGCGAGAATCACCGCAATAACCGTTCTATCTCCTGCCCTCAACCGTTGACCTGAACTTCGGAGTCCTTCAAGAAACTCCGATGTTTTGTCAATCGCTGAGACGACCATAAGGAGCCCGCCAAAAAGTGCCAGCCATAGTCCAGAGGCGGGGGTCACACCAATAAGAACTCGACGAAACGTTGATGGCATCAATGCGGGAGTCGCCCAAGCAGATGCCAAATTAATGGAAATGACCGAAACTATTGGTGACAGGAATATCACTGAAGCAAGTGCGGCTGAAAGGGATTCCAGCCAACTCACCGAAAAACTAGTTGAGAGGAGATTGCACAGAAGGGCGACCAGAACCAACGTCAAAATGATCCAAGGAAAAATGGGAAGTGATATAGCGCTATGTGCGTATGAGTGCGAGGCGCTTCTAGCTGAAAGCCAGGGAAGAGCCAGGCTGGAGCTGACGATGGCTGCCCCTATTGCGGCCAAAACTCGACGTTGCATAATTGCGTCATTTGCCACCCCTAATATTCTAGCGTTATTTGACCGATTGCACCAACAATTGCAGGGGAATAGTCCAGCGACTAACCTAAGAATAGGATAAATAGCTACAGAGCGGACCGAGAATCTCGTAATGACAAGTGATCCATTTTTTGAGACCACCCCATCCGTGGAATCACCAATAATTTCGGGCGGGGTGAAGTCATCTTCAACGCCAAATATGTTGGAAATCGCACTCCTGCTCCTCATTGCAATTATTGGAGTAGTAGATATCGCTCTGTCCGTAAGTCACTCCACCGTTGGATGGATTAGCGGGTATCTAGTGAGTGTTCTTTTGGGTGTTCCTATTCTCGGGTTTCACACTCAAAGCGTCTTACGGAGGTTTGAGAAATTGGGGAGCGCAGTGACTAGTAGTGCACAGCTCGTTCGAATTCTTTTGGTTCTTCTTCTCCTGATTCCTGCTTTTGCAAACGCCGCTCAGCTCGCTGTGGCGTGGAGTTCTTGATGCGGACTAGTGCTCTACGTTTACTTGTGCTGTGCAGTTTTGCGGCACTTTGCTTCACTCCACTCGCCGCGGGCAGTGCGAACGCAGCCAGTACACCTACCAGTCAGGCGGTATCTGGGTTCCAAGGTTGCACCTTGGCTGCCACCAAGCCGGTCGACGTTTTGATCATCATGGACCAAACGCAGAGTCTCCGAACCACGGACCCCGGTAATCTACGGATTATTGGCCTCAAAGCAGCGCTTCGTTCGATGGCTTCGGAGCACGACACGAACGCCAACGTGACATACCGAGTAAAAATGGTCGGCTTTGGTCGATCTGTGATTGCCTATAACAGTGGAGCAGGACTTGGCTCGTGGTCCAGCGTTACATCAGACACGCTTTCATCGCTCTACCAGTCGACCAGCATTTTTGCTCAACCAGCTACTGGCGATCTGGGTGTGGTCACGGACTTCTCGGCCGCTCTTGAATATGCCGACGCGACCCTTTCCCAGTCTCCGTCTTCATGCCGCGCCGTACTTTGGTTCACCGATGGAGCACTTGACTTATCTAACAACGGTCAGCTGTTCCCAGCGACGTCAATTGAGAAGCGTGCAATGCAGGCAATCTGCAAGCCAGGTGGACTGGCCTCGAGTCTGGCAAACAACAACATTTGGAACTTTGCGGTTGGTTTAACGAATCACACTGGGGCAAAAGGTGCTGGAGCGCTGGCTTCGATTGCCCGTGGCGGTAGTTCGAATTATTTGTACGCTCAGACGTGCGGAATGAGTACTGAAGGTCTTTCGAGTTCGGCGAGTACCGGTGAGTTTTTCCAGAGCCCTAACTCTGCGGGCCTCATTTTTCAGATGCAAGGTTTGGTCTGTACGGGTGCATCGTGCGAACCACAGACGCTGGAGCCATGCACCCAGGGTGCGATTTGCCCAGCCAACCATCAATTCCCCTTCTGGGTTGG
>CAIXNN010000013.1 GCA_903920865.1 uncultured Actinomycetes bacterium | reverse complement strand
TCCAGTCGTGGTTGAAGTGCTGACATCGCTTAGACGACACGGCGTAAGTGCGAGCGAGCTAGCTATGTTGCTGCGTCCCCTTGAAAATCTTGACGTTCGTGGATTTGCCCTTCACTTACCCCTAGATGCCAGCGCCAACAAACTCAATGAAGTGTTCACCTGGGCCGGCCGTCTTGCAGATGCAGGATTGAATCCACGAACCCTGTGGGTTTCACACTTGAATGATGATGAACTCGCTCGCGCGCGAGCAACACTGTCGAATATGAGTATCAAGCCTCGAGTAGGTACTGACCTGTGGCTCGGAGATCGCACATCATTTGCTATCAATGCCACCGTTCTTGACATCCATGAAGTCAATAAGGGTGATCGTGTTGGTTATCGCCAACAGGCTGCTCCCAAAGACGGTCACGTTCTGGTGGTATCGGGTGGGACAGCGCACGGAGTCGGCTTGGAGGCCCCCTCAATTCCACGTGGTGTCAGCGGTCGCTCAAAGGCGGTGGCCAAAACCGGCTTACAGGCTTTCGGAAAGGCACCTTCACCCTTCCGCCTAGCAGGTGAACGACTGTGGTTTGCCGAACCGCCACACATGCAAGTTTCCATGCTGTGGTTGCCTCACGACATAGCCCCGCCCGCCATTGGCTTGCCATTGAACTGCCAGGTTCGAATGACCACCGCGTATTTTGACGAAATCGTTGGTCTTTAGCCTGAAATTGGTCAATTTAGGCAAAAACTGCCCAAGTAGTAAGCGCGAGATTTGCTGGTGCTCTAGATTTTGCTCACCCGATACAGCCACTACAGGAGTGCATCAATGACGCAGCCGGTCAGCCAAACCAAGACCATCCACGAGTTTCTCGCCGAGAATCCCAACGTTGACGTAACCGATACCCACCGTCAGCTCTACGGCATCTTGAGCGACCTCAAGGATCGCGTGATGGAAGAAATTCCTGGCCTTGAACCACAGCAGGCATCGATCGGTTTGGATTACTGGGCCAATGAAGCGCCGAACAAGGACACCGGCGTGATGGAAACCACCTTCGAAGGTTCCATGCAAACCTGGACGGGCCCACACGCAGAGCACGTTGCTAACTCATGGATTGGTAACCGTAAGGCATCCATTCTTGACATGAACCTTCAGGTGTTCTTGTCACAGGAAACCGATGTCCCACACTTTGTCATGGTCTTTGGCACCATTCCGCAGATCTTCTTCTACTCAGAACTTGTTGGTCGTCGCGATACTCGCACCGACATTGACTACTTGGAGAAGTACTTCGGCGCCGAGAACGAGGACTTCCTGAAGATGCGCGGTGACACGCGTTTCGACTGGTCCGTATCGCACGGCACCTACATGCGCGCCCTGAACGGTCCAAACACTCACTCCTATACCGCGCCGCTGGGAACCGAAGCTGAAGTCATCCCAGTACTTCGCGAAGTAGCTACCAAGCGATTTGAAACCTGGCTGGGTTGGTGGAAGGAAGCCATGAAGAACCCCCTTCCGCAGTCAGAGCGCAAGGAATTGATGGAGCGCGATCACCTGCTTCGTCGCTACGGCTACGAACTCGACCCAATGAACAAGATTTCCGAAGGATTCTTGGGTAAGGAGCGGGTCCAAGAACTGCTCGCAGTGCGCGTGGGTCGCGAGCAGATCCGTGAAATTGAAGCCGCCAACGGAATTGACACACTCAGCCGCTAACCAGATCTACTACAGAAGAGGGCATCGATTCGTTGGTGTCCTCTTCTTATTGCACCTAACCGGCCCAATGACCTTGAGTAAAGGCAATTGCAAGCGCGAAATTTAAGGGAATGAAAACAGCTACGACATAAGGCCACCATGCGGGGTTGGTTTTCAACCAAGCTCCCAAACCAATCCACACCGGCCACCACAACAGGAAGACGCGTGGGACGGACAAGAAGTATGAAGATGTGAGCAAGGCAATGGTTTGCCCACCAACATAAACCGATTCTGGCCACCTGCGACGCCACAAAAGCCAAGCCAACACCGCGATGGCAAGAACTGCACCGATTAATTCAGCCCGCCACATCCAAATAAAATTCGTCTCCTGCCCACCACCGAATGCTCCACGCCAGGTTGTCTCCCACGCATCCCACGGCAAGGTGAATCTGCGATTCCAATTCAGCTTTTGTGCAGTTAGCCACACGCCCCAGTCACCGGTTCGACCATGTTGATACACCGTGTAAAGCAGTGGTGAGGCAAACGGCAAAAGCAGCACCGGCCACTTCCGTCTACGATCGCGCGCATGCAAGGCAAACTCAACAATTAGGGCAGCCGCGAGAAATAGCCCCGTAACTCGAGTTGCGCTAGCCCCGAAAGCTAGGACTCCCGCAAGCCCCCAATGTCCGCGCTTTGCTGCTAACCATGCCGGGATAGCAAAGCCTAAGAAAAGTGCTTCACTGTAGCCAGCCATCAAGAACACAGCCCATGGGGAAATCATCAGTAACAGCGCCGCGCGCTCACCAACTCCTGGTCCAAACTCCAGATCGCCCAATCGGCGCAGCGCCACAACTGCAACGGCTAATGCGGTTGCACTAACTAACAGACCAGCTAGACCAGGTGGGATTCCGAGATTGATCAGTGGACGAATAGTTATGGGAAAACCAGGGAAGAACGCTTCAAAGTAGGGAGCCTTGCGCGATCCATCCCCGGCATAGCCAAAGCGTGCGATGACATCAAAGTTGATCGCATCCCATTGCAGCCAACGGGAAAGAATCCCTGATGGCTTATCAGTGCCATTGGCTAATAACCAAGCCCCGCTTGCGACAGCAATTGCGGTAGCAAAGCGTGTGAGCAGCCACCATTTCAAGGTTGAGATATCGGCACGAGCTAACCGGCCAAAAACCCACGGCCAGCGACTTGATTCTTCGCCTGACTCATCCTCACAGAACAGGGATGCCGGCGTTGACGTGATTTCTTGCCCGCTCACACCGATTCCTTCCGGCGCAACCAAGAAGCATCCTCAGCGTGATCGAATTCCCCACCCTGCGGATCATCGACGCCATCCACGCGCACGCGATCTTGGTCAGGTCGCACAATGTCACGTACCACTAAAGCCGCAATGTATAGCTGCGAGGCAACCTGCAGCAGGATCAAGAGCGCATAGGTTGGGTCATCAAGTGCGCGATCGGGAGTTGAATATTTGTTCAACCACAACCACACACCAACGTAATAGATGGCTTGACCACTTTGCCAAATCAATACATCCCGCCATCGTGGGCGAGCTAGAGCAACTAGTGGCAACAACCACAGCGCATACTGGGGCGAATAAACCTTGTTTGTCACAACAAATGCAATCACCACCAGCACCATGATTTGCATCAATCGAGGTCGCCGCCCAGCCTTGAGGACAAGTACGGCGATCGCGCACAGTAAGACCACCAGCGCACCAGTGACCGTTGCGGTGGCACCAAAGCGATCAACCGGCACGTGGAGAAACCGCAGGGAGAGCCACAGCGAACCAAAGTCAAAGCCACGATCTTTTGATAAATCGTAAAAGCGGCGCCACCCGTCGGGGTAAAAGTAGGCAACCGGCAGGTTAACCACCAACCAGGCGCCCACTGCCCCAAGCGTGACTCGGCTAAAGCCACCAATTCGCCCAGTTCGCAATGCAAGCAGGAACAGCGGGAAGACAATCAGCAGCGGATAGATCTTGGCTGCGCCACCGAGGCCGATCAGAACCCCTGCTAGCCACACTCTCTCCCGCGTCCAGGCCAAAATTCCTAACGCAAGTAAGGCAACGGGCAACAAATCCCAATTCAAAGTGCCAACAAGAGCAATTGAAGGTGCGGCCGCAAGAATAATCGCATCCCAGGGCCTACGGCCTGCCGATTTAATCGTGGCCCACAGCGCGACTAGCAAAAAGGCATACAGCAACAGTGACGAGATCGCGTAGTACTTCAACGTCCTGGACTTGATCTCTCCTGTGGTTCCCACCACTTGTGTGGGCACCCACATCAGGATTCCTTGAAGGACCGGGTACTCCACATAGTCGGAACCATCAAGGCGCGATGCATACGGGAAGTCGCCGCGATCAAGGCCTCGATCGACGTAGAGCTTTCCGATGTCGGTGTAACACATTTTGATGTAGTTGCGACCATCTTGGAAACCATTTGTCGCACAGGGCCCGCGTAGAACTACACCGGCGCCAAAAACTAAGAACGAAACCAAAATGCCAACAACAAAAGCTACCCACCGATTGTCACTTACCTGAGCGCGCTTGCCGATCGGTCCACCAACACCAGCACTTTGGGATGCAATGAGGTCATCATCAAGGGTTGGACTAATCAGCACCTGTCCATGGTGCCCTACTGAACTGGTCTAGCCCTTCACTCTGGCACTCAGGCACGATCCTTTACCGGACTTCTCAGCCTTAATCCCAAAGAATGTCTGTACTTAGGTCCTTAATTGACCCCACTCCAACCAAGGCCATCGCCATAGCCAGTTCGGCGCGCAAGACCTCAGCCACATAGGCCACGCCATCTTCACCATGGCTAGCCAGAGCCCAGATATAAGGCCGACCGATCATGACCGCATCAGCGCCAAGGGCAAGAGCTCTGACAATGTCTGTTCCCCGTCGAATGCCGCCGTCAACAATGATGGGTGCGCGTGAGGCAACTGCGTCAACTATTCTTGGCAAAGCAACCGCCGTAGGAATAATCGTATCTAGGTTTCGTGCGCCATGATTTGAAACCATGACGCCAACTGCTCCGTGATCCAAGGCGGCAATGGCATCATCGGCACGCAAGATTCCCTTGACCCACACCGGTACATCTGCGGCCAAGGCGCGCAACCACTCAAGGTCTTTCCACGAAAAGTCAGAATCAAGCATCGGATTAAACACCCGTTGATGAATAGCAATTCCGTCATCTGGCATTTGGCCCCAGTCATGACGACGATCGTTATCGCGTGCACCCAAAGTTGGTGAATCAACAGTTAAGACCACGGCCTGCGCACCAGCAGCGATAGCGCTTTCAACCAGTGATTGGGTTAACGAGCGGTCACGATGTAAATACACCTGATACCACCAAGATCCTGACCCCTGTGAGGCAATGGCACCAAGCTCGTCAAGCGGAACACCGCTGAGTGCGCTTTGGATGTAGGTCGTTGACGTGCGTACCGCAGCCCGCATTGTGGCTGCTTCGCCTTCAGGGTGGTAACTCTTCGCCATTGCCGTAGGGGCGAACAAAATGGGATGTTCCAGCGTCCGTCCCAGCAGCGAAATACTGGTGTCAACCTCGCTCAAGCCAGCCATCACCTTGGGCACAAACCACGGTTCCTGCCAAGCCAATTCGTTTTCCATCAAACTTTGCTGCTCGCCGGCGCCATCAGAGAGGTAATTCCACAAATGTTCAGGCACAACGGCACGAGCCAGACCTTGAAAATCTTTAACCGCTACAACGCCATCATCGTGCGGATTGCTACTCACACTTTGCCTCCGGCATTGCTTAGTTCGCTGAACTGCAGACTTCTAAGATTTAGACAGTACCGATTCAAGCACGGCCTTGAAGGATTGTTCCTTAATCGGGCCAATTACACGCACTGCGATCTTCCCTGACTTGTCGATTATTAGGGTGCTGGGAAGGGCAGCCGGTGGCACCACCTTAAGGGCACTAAGAATGTTCCCGGCAGGATCAAAAATGTGCGGGTACGTCGTGCCAGCAAACTGTGCAAAACTTCGAGCAGATGCCTTGTCGTCCTTCACGTCTAGGCCAACGAAGGCAACTCGTTGCTTCTTAAATTCGGTGGCAAGGTGTGCAAGTGTCGGGGATTCAACTTGGCAAGGTGTGCAATATGAAGCCCATGCATTCAGGACAAGAACTCTTCCTTTCAAATCAGCTAGGCCTAGTTCCTGGCCATCCAGCGTGGTTCCGCGAATTGATCCCACATCAGGCCGCTGGCCCACAGCAAAAACCGTGGTGCCCGGAGCAAGGCTGGTCGTAGGTGCGGGTGCACTCAAACTCGTGCTTGAGGAGCAACCCGTGAGAAGCAAAGCGCCTACAAGAAATAGGCCGCCTACAAATCGCATGCCCGAAGGCTACCGGCGTACCCTCCTGGACCGGCCATCCCTCACAATAGGAAGGTGGAATCTATACCGAAAATGAACCATGAGCCGCTGACCATGTCGCGCTCTGGCTACTTTCCGGTCCTTCGATGGATGCGAACCGATCTGCGAGGTATGAACAGCCTCTTGGTCGTCACCGCGGTTGCGACCTTAGCGGTTCTGATCTGCCAGGCCATCATCCCGCTCAAAGTTGAATCCATTTTGCATGAGCCGGCAAAGGGAAAGAATCAACTGATATTTCTGGTCTCACTCATCTTTTTACAACTGATAGCAACGTACGTTTCGCACCGAAGTGGCCACCATGTAGCGACCTTGTCCAGCACGTCCTTGCGAAACAGAATTTTTGCTAAAACACTCAAGGGCAAGGCCCTCCGGCAAGATGGTCTAGTCCGTTCATCGGTAGTTAGCCGACACACCTCTGATGTCGATCGCATTGCCGAGGCTCTGGAAAAATCCATCGTTGAAGGTCTTCCGGCAATCATCCGGATTGCTCAAAGTTTGGTTATCTTGACGTGGCTGCAGCCCCTTATTGGTTTAACGATGACGGTGGCCGCACTAGTATTTCTCGCCCTGAGATCAATCATTGGCCGTTCGATGCTGATCATTGACCGCGATCGACTTGACGCCAGTAGCCGAGTCGGCGAGACGGTGGATGAATCCATAACCGCCGCTGCGGCAGTAGCTGGGCTTCATCTAGGTGTATGGCAACTCAGACGTTTCAAGACAATGACTGAAAGACTCTCGTACAAGACCGAGCTTCAAGGCATCAAAGTTGCGCAACTTGTCGTAAGCGCAAACGCGACCGGGCTCGTGGGATTAACCGCAGTCTTGGTTTTTGCATTGACCCACGGCGAAGACACCATTGCCATTGTTGCGGCCTCGTTGCTTTACGTCGAAAATGTCGTTAAGGGGCTCGAAGTTCTACCGGGTTGGATTCGCGCCCTACAACAAGGCGTCGTCAGCACTCGACGCGTTGACATGATCTTGTTAGCCAACGATCGAATCGAATATCCGCCAGCAACTACTGACAACGGCGAGCTGGGTCTTGAGCTAAAAGATCTGAAATACGAATTCGAATCGGGCGTAACCCTTTCCAACATCAACATCAAGATTCCGACAGACTGCATCGTTGGTCTGGTGACCCCACCGGGAACCGAACCTGATGCATTGCTTTCCTTACTCTGCGGTGATGAAAATCCTGCTTCTGGCCACGTGCTCTTCGATGGTCAAGATGTGCGAATGCCAGGTGTCAACTCCAACGTTTGGTACGTCCCTGCAGAATCGGTTGCTTTCAATGCCTCAGTGCTTGAACAACTATCGGCAGTCAGGCCCGACGTCACCACAGCAAACTCGCTTGACCTCTTAGCCAAGGTCGGGCTCACCCACCTGCTGCAGTTCAAAGGCGGACTACACGATCGCCTTGGCGCAGGTTCGTCAAAGTTGAGCCGAGCCGAACGCCAACGACTTTCTCTGGCCATCGCCTTACTCGCAAAGCCGGAAGCATTACTTATTGGATCGCTCTTTGCACTCAACGACGCAGATACAGCCCTTCCGCTGATCAATCTCATTCGCGAATCTCATTTCAAAACTACCGTTTTATGCATTCGTCACCCCGAGGTTGCGGCCAATGTTGATCTCGTCGCCTTTGCCCATGATGGTGGTATTCGCATCGGCAGCCACAAGGATCTTCTGGCTACCGAGCCGGCCTACACCCAACTCTGGGAACAACGACTGAACTTTGAAGAAGTCGACCTCAGCGTCCTTGGAATCTCTGAGGAAAACCTTGAAGGTCTACACACCCGACTGGTCACCGAACGTTATTCAGCCGGGGACGCCATCTATCGGCAGGGAGAAGAGGCCGATCGCATCTACTTCACCATCGCTGGGCGGGTTGAAATCTCAACAGCCAACCCCGATGGCACTAGTACTCGAGTTGCTGTCATGGGGCCGGGTAACCACATTGGCGACCTGCGGCTAACCACCGGTGAGCGCCGGGCCGAAAGCGCTACCGCCCAAGATGATTGCGTTCTGCGTTCCCTCAGCCGTGAAGCCATCTCGGCTGGGCTTACCGGATTGCTCGATCGCACACCTACGGAACGTAGAATCGTCGCTTCGATTTTGCGCGATGGCTCAGCAACTCCCGATGAACTCACAACGCGCCTCAGCGATATTGACCTAACCCAACTGAACTCAGCCATCTCAATGCTTCTCAACGATGGGGCCCTGCGCCAAAGTGGTGAAGCGCTCTCTGTAGTTCAAAAGCGCTCCGTCAAGGCAGGCAGCAGGGACCTACTCGACCGCCTCGGCGACTTCTAAATCCGCCGAAATCTCTCGTACTACCGGTTTAGCGCTCAGAATGCGCCTATTGTGCATCCATGACTACTGCTGATCAGACCCCTGCTCGCACGCGTGCCACGAACCGCTCCAAGTGGGCTCGATTGAGCTATCGCATCGCTTTGTTGATAGCGATCCTGCTGGTCGGGTCAGCCATCGCAACCACAGTATTCTCGGTTCGATCTGTGCAACGCACTTACTCGAAGCAATCAACTGAATCAGTGACCAACGTTCACAAATCAGTAACTGACACGATCTCAGTGGCAAACAAGAACGTCATCGCTTACGAGGACGCTGCTATTGAAACTCGTAAAAACCAACTTAAGGACCAGAGCAACGGGGTAGTGACCGCGCTAGATGCGCTCAATGCAGCAGTAACTGCCGGACAAATTTCTAAGGCAGATGCGCAGGCAAATGCTTTGGTTTACTTGAAAGCCATTCGCTTCGGAGATGGGTACTACTTCTTTACCTACAACCGCTCACTAGTGGCCATTGAGCACCCGAACCCTCAGTTCCAAGGCAAGAACCTCAGCAAACTTAAGGATGCAGACGGCTCATACATCTTGCAAGGAATGCAAAAGCTGACCGATGCCAAGGGCAGTGGTTACTACAACTACAACTTTGCCAAACTCGGATCACCTAAGCCTGTTCCCAAGATCAGCTACGTTTTCAACTACAAGCCTTGGGACTGGCTGATCGGTACCGGCGTGTACATCGACGACATCCAAGCAGAAGCCGATGCCCGACGTGCAGCTGTTCGCAAGACCCTCAGCGATCAATTTGGTTCGGTTACCTTCAACGGTGGAGGTTTGTTCTTCGTTCTAGACAAGAAGGGCAATGTTGTCGTCGCTCCCAAGGGTAAGAACCTCACTGACTTGGCAAAGACACCAGCCGGCAAGGAAGCCGTCAAAGTCATTGAAGCAGCAGTGCCCAAGAATGACGGGAACATTGTTGAACTCAACAAGAGCGTGACTTTGCAAGGCAAGAATAAACAAAATTGGGTGCTCAACGTCTCCTCCTACAACCCGTTGAATTGGGTGCTGGTCTCAGCAGTTCCGCAGCAAGACCTCACTGCACCTGGTCGACGGCTAGCTGTACAACAAGCGTTGCTTCAAGTCCTCTTGTTGATCATCGGCCTTACCGCCGGAATTTTGATCAGCCGCCGTATCACCGGACCGGTGGAAAGTGTCACCAAGGCCGCCCGCGATTTGTCGGAAAACAATTTCCACCCCAGCGACCTTGATGCTGCTGCAAGTCGCACTGACGAGGTTGGTGACCTCGCACGAGCATTCCAGCGAATGGGCGTTGACTTGGTCGAACGTGAACGCAAACTGCGTGAGCAAGTGGCCAGCTTGAAGGTTGTCATTGACCGCAACAAACTTGCAAAGGACATCGGAGAAATCACCGAGTCTGAATTCTTCCAAGACCTAGCAGCTAAGGCTGATGAAATGCGGAAGAAGAAGTTCGACTAACTACGCCAAGAGTCTCCAAGCCCAGAAACTAAGGGCTAGTTAGTTGACGCTCTTCACGGTTTCAGCGATGCGACGGATCTGTTCCGACCATGCGTTGTCGGGGCTAGTGAGCGAGAACAAGCCCTTAGACGCGTTCTGCACAACTTCTTCTGACAAGGGCAGAACGGCTGCTGTCTTTTCGCCATAGGCCTCAAGCATTTGGGCCTCTAGATCTGCCGCAGTAATGCCCGATGGAACCTTATTGACGATGAGGAACAGATTAGGAACACCCAGCTTGTTTGCCACATCCACCGTCACCGCAGTGCCCTGGAAGTCTTGACGGTCGGGACGGAGAATCAGCAAAAGAATGTCGCTAATCGTGATCGAAAGCAACGTTTCTTCGTTCAATCCTGGGTGGGTGTCAATCAAGAGGTAGTCCAAATTCAAGGTTTTGGCTAACTCACGGAAACCATCATTGAGCGTTCCGACGTCATAGCCTTCACGAAGCACTCGCGCGATGTCTCCAGTTTTCATACTGGAGGGAATCAAGAAAAGCGCTCCACCGGGTTCAACTGTGGTGGTTGAGGCAATGACGTCAGTGATGTCATGGGCCGCCTCGTGGATAGGAATTGTCCCCCAGAGGTAGTCATTGAGAGTTTTTGTCAGGTCATCTTCAAAACCGAACAGGACGTGAATACCCGGACTTTGGATGTCCGTGTCAACCACACCCACTCGGGCACCCGAAGCAGCTAACTGGCCAGCCAGGTTCGATGTCGTGTTGCTCTTACCTGTTCCGCCACGAAATGAGTGGACCGAAATCACTGTGGTCATTAGCGTCTCCTGTTGGTTGACCGTGTCCCAAACATACTTTGTGCGCGAGGGGGGAGTTGAACCCCCACACCCTTTCGGGCACTGGAACCTGAATCCAGCGCGTCTGCCTATTCCGCCACTCGCGCGAGCGCCCGACAGGCTAACACGCAGGAGAAACGCAATTTCACAGTACGATCAAAGCTGGTGGCTAGGCACGAAATATGGGGCAAATCAAGGAGGAGTTGGTGGGCATCCTTGAGCGCTTTGAAACCGGACTGGACAAGTTGGTCAATGGGGCCTTCGCCAAGGCTTTTCGCTCCGACGTTCAGCCGGTTGAGGTTGCCGCTGCCCTCCAGCGCGAACTTGATGACAAAGCGGCCGTGGTTAGTCGCGAATCAACTATGGCGCCGAATCATTTCACCGTCGAACTCGGTCCTTTTGACTTCGATCGACTCTCGCCCTACGCCCAGGCCCTAAATACTGAATTTGGTGCAATGGTCACTGAGCATGCTCAGGAACAGAATTACACGCTGATTGGGCCGGTCCAGGTCACCATGACCCGAGCTGATGATCTGGCCACGGGGATGTTTCGAGTCGCCAGCACCTCACAAGCTGGCGTTGTTGCACAGCCGCAGATACCGGTTGCGCCAAGCAACCAACCCCAAACTCGCGCTGCGAGCCCTGTAGACGGAATTGATTCACCCGATCACGTGCCCTCACCTTTTTCTGCTGCATCCGTTGATCTTCCCAAGCCACTTAATGCGCGCCTAGTCATCAACGACACGGGCATCCCGCTCACGTCACCGGTGATCACTATTGGGCGTGGAACAGATGCTGGAATTCGCATCGACGATCCTGGGATTTCTCGCCACCACGCTGAAATTCGCCACGATGGAACGGGAACTGGTTTTTCCATTATTGATCTTGCCTCTACCAACGGGACCTTAGTTGCCGGCGAGAGAATTGGCGAAAAAGTTCTCAGCGATGGTGATGAAATTCGGATGGGTTCAACTCTCATAGTTTTCCGGAGCGGCTAAGTGTCGACATTGACTCTCACTCTCATCAGACTTTCGTTTCTGGGTCTGTTATGGGTCTTTGTCTTGCTTGCACTGAGTGTCCTTCGTAGCGATCTTCGCGCTCCCACGATGGGCGCTCGAGCCCCGATTCGTCCGCAAAAAACCTCCGGTGTTCAAACGCGCCCGTCGGTAAAAAATGGGAAGGCGCCACGCAAAATTGTTATCACCGAAGGAGCATTGGCTGGAACCAGTGTTCCGCTCACTGATCAAGCGGTAACTATTGGACGAGCTCCTAATTCAACAATTGTGCTTGACGATGATTACGTCTCACACCAGCACGCGCGCTTAGCCCCCGATGCTCGAGGGCGTTGGAGTGTCGAAGACCTAGGGTCAACAAATGGCACGTACTTGGATCGGCAACGCGTGACTGGACCGGTGCTGACCAGCCTTGGAGTGCCTATTCGCATCGGCAAGACCGTTTTGGAATTGAGGCGATAACCGATGACTCTCTCGCTTCGCTATGCAGCCCATTCAGATGTGGGACTCGTGCGCGCTGGCAACGAAGATTCCGCCTATGCAGGACCGCGTCTTCTCGTCGTAGCCGACGGCATGGGAGGAGCTGCCGCCGGAGAAGTTGCCTCATCGATTGTTGTTGCTTCGCTAGCCGGCCTTGATGACGATGACCTTGGCGGAGACCTTCTTGATGCACTGACTGAATCTGTTGCTCGGGCTGAATCCCTCCTGACGAAAACTATTAACGCCGATTCATCCCTTGAAGGCATGGGCACAACTCTGACCGCACTCTTGTGGTCAGGTACTCGCGTTGGATTAGCGCACGTCGGTGATTCGCGGGCGTATCTCTTACGTGGCGGCGATCTACTTCGGCTGACTCACGATCACACGTACGTGCAAACACTCGTCGACCGCGGCGAAATTTCGGCCGAAGAAGCAGAATCACACCCCCGCCGATCGCTTCTGATGCGTGCACTTGATGGCCGCAACGACGCACAGCCAGATCTTTCGGTACGCGAAGTGCGAGCAGCAGACCGATTCATGGTTTGCAGTGATGGACTTAGTGGAGTTGTCAGTGAATCAACCATTTCCGAGGAACTTGCTTTCGGGCAACCAAGTGAAGCAGC
This sequence comes from uncultured Actinomycetes bacterium, assembly GCA_903920865.1. Lineage (GTDB taxonomy): Bacteria > Actinomycetota > Actinomycetes > UBA12327 > UBA12327 > AcAMD-2. The sequence continues at coordinate 7,360 of CAIXNN010000013.1, read as the reverse complement.
CCTTAGGCTGATTGCACTTGCCAAGAAAGCCGGTGGACCAGACAACATCACTGTTGTCATCGCCGATGTTGTGGATGCCGATGACCGCCCTGCTACCCAAGCACTCGTTGTTGGCGCTGCCGGCGAACCTGAACTTGCCCAACGTGCAGCCGACATCGTTGACGCCTCTCCGGCGGGTAAAGCTCGAGCTCAGTTAGGCGAGAATGCACTGAAAGAAGAATCGCAGCGCGCAAAAGAGCGTTTCGAAGCAGATGAAGATTTTGAAAACTCTGCCAGGCGGCAGCGGTGGATTCGCCGTGGCGCAATCACCGCACTTGTTGCGCTACTGATCATCGCGCTTGGCGTTGTCTGCATCCAATGGATTGGGCGACAGTTCTACGTCGCATCAAACGGCACCAACGTGGCGATATTCCAAGGAGTCAACCAGCACATTGCGTGGATTTCACTGGCTAAACCGGTGACGTCGACAGACATTGCAACACAATCACTTCCTGAACAGAGCCGGTTCCAAGTTGAACAGGGCATCTCAGCGAAAAATCTTGAGGACGCCCAGCGAGTTGTTGATCGCTTACGCGGCGATGCAAGCAGTTGCACCATTGCCAACCCTCCCGCCGGATGCCCCAGCAGCCAGCCCGGCAGCGGGCTGCCCATTCCTGCCCCAACTGTGAGCCCTCGCTTGGCAACACCTGGAACGACGCCATAGGTACCGGCTGATGACAAGTGCAGTAACTGTTGCCCCAACGAATCCGCGTCAGCGACGATTCGCCGAGCTGTTTTTGATCCTGCTTGCCTTAATCATCGCTAGCGCGGGATACATCGCATCGGAGTTGGGCTACTTAGGTTCGGCGTCAAATAGTTGGTTGCCCTTTATCGGAGTGTGCGCCGCAATCTTCATCGCAGCGCACCTTGCCGTACGCCGCCTTGCGCCGTACGCAGATCCGCTCCTTCTTCCGTTGGCCGCCTTTCTCAATCTGGTGGGTTTAGTACTCATCCATCGCCTTGATCTATCTGACATCGCACGAGCGCAGCGAAGCGGGCGCGCTGTCCCACGAGCCGACGCACTCGCCCAACTCACCTGGACAGCCATTGGCATCGTGGCCTTCATCGCCATCTTGTATTTCCTACGCGACCACAGAATCTTGCAAAAGTTCACCTACACCGCATTAGCCGCAGGCGTTGCACTTTTGGCTTTACCCCTATTGCCTTTTATTGGTACCTCCATCAACGGTGCTCGCCTGTGGCTGCGGATCGGGCCGCTGTCCTTTCAACCTGCGGAACTTTCCAAGATTTGCCTCATCATCTTTTTTGCCGGCTACCTAGTTGTTAAACGAGACGCCTTAGCTACCGCCAGAAGCCGCGTCGCAGGAATCGACCTTCCCCGGGGCAGAGACTTGGGTCCGCTTTTCATCGCGTGGGCGGCGAGCATGGCAGTTTTGGTCTTCCAACGCGACCTTGGAACAGCGCTACTGTTCTTTGGGGTTTTCATCATGTTGCTTTACGTGGCAACGGAGCGTCGATCGTGGTTAGTACTAGGTGGGATTCTCTTTGTTCTTGGCGCCACCTTGTCCTACCTGGCTTTTAACCATGTCCAGGAACGATTTGCTGTTTGGCTGCACCCATTTAACGATCCCACCGGAAGCGCGTATCAAATTGTTCAATCCCTTTTCGGTCTGGCTTCCGGAGGAGTCCTGGGAACTGGCCTTGGCTTAGGTAACCCGCAGTTTGTCCCCTTCGCTAAAACAGACTTCATCATGTCCACTGCAGGCGAAGAGCTCGGACTAACGGGTGTCATCGTCTTACTGATGGTGTACGCAGTCATTGCGCAACGTGGTTTTCGAATCGCAGTTGCAGCTCGTGACGCATTTGGGACTTTGCTGGCTGGCGGCCTATCTATCGTTCTCGTTTTGCAGGTTTTCATTGTTGTCGGTGGCGTAACCCGGCTGATTCCGCTCACCGGATTGACCACACCGTTCATGTCTTACGGGGGCTCGTCCCTTGTTGCCAACTGGATCATCATCGCGCTGCTCATTCGTATTAGCGATGGTGCACGACGCCCAGCTCCGCCGCCACGACCGGCCCGGGATGAGGCTATGACTCAGGTGGTGCAACTGTGAACAATCCACTTCGTCGCCTTAGTGGTTTTGCTGCAGTGTTGCTTATCGCCCTTCTGATCAACTTGACTTACCTTCAGGTTTTTCATGCAAATGACCTGCGCCAAAAACCAGGCAACTCAAGAACGGTTCTCGCCGAGTATGACCGCCAACGTGGCACCATCACCGTTGGTAGCAAAGCAATCGCTGCATCTAAGCCATCAACTGGACAGTTCTCCTACACGCGTGTTTACTCAGCCGGTGAACTGTACGCCCACACCACGGGCTACTACTCATTGCTTTATGGCGCGAGCGCACTCGAGCGAACAGAAAACTCCATACTTTCGGGCACCGACGATCGACTACTCGTAGATCGCCTTAGCCAGCTGCTGGCCGGCCAAGCGCCCAAAGGTGGCAGCGTTCAAACCACCTTGCTACCGGCAGCACAAAAAGCTGCGCTTAGCGGGCTCAACGGACGAAGGGGTGCGGTCATCGCCCTTGATCCGGCAACAGGGGCCATCCTGGCAATGGTTTCCTCACCAACTTTTGATCCAAACCTGCTTGCATCACCGCAAGCCGCGACAGAGCGTGAAGCATGGGGCAAACTGCAAAACGACCCAAGCAGTCCGCTTCTTAATCGATCAATCGCCCAGGTTTACCCACCGGGTTCGACGTTCAAACTCGTTACCGCGGCCGCAGCACTATCGACTGGCAAGTACACCAAGTCCTCAAAAATATTTGGGCCCGCACAACTTGCCCTACCACTGTCAAATAAGAAATTGCCCAATGAAAACAAAAAAGCCTGCGGTCCAAAGAATCAAACCACTTTGGAAAATGCCATCCGGATCTCCTGTAATACCGCTCTGGCCAATCTTGGACTAACCATCGGCAATGACGTGGTCGCCGCCCAAGCTGAAAAGTTTGGCTTTAATCAATCTTTCAATATTCCCTTGGCCAGCGCGACCAGCATCTACCCGCGCGATATTGATCGAGCACAAACTGCGCTGTCATCGATCGGGCAGTTTGATGTTCGTTCAACGGTACTTCAAATGGCAATGGTGGCAGCCGGGATTGGCAACCAAGGACTAGTCATGCAGCCGTACCTGATTGATCAGATTCGTGGACCTGACTTAGCAGTCCTGGAAGCAACCACCCCATCGGAATTTGGTCAGGCTGTAAGCCCTGAGGTCGCTGCCCAACTTCGCGACATGATGGTCACAGTGGTCAACAGCGGAACGGGGCGTCGAGCCGCTATTCCTGGCGTTCAGGTGGCCGGGAAGACCGGAACTGCACAACAAGGCAACGGGAAGCCACCGCACGCTTGGTTTGTCTCATTCGCGCCGGCCAAGAACCCGACGGTGGCTGTGGCGGTCATTGTTGAAGATGGCGGCGGTGCCACCGAAATTAGTGGTGGACGTTTAGCCGCACCGATTGCGCGAGCCGTTATGCAAGCAGTCTTGAACCGATGAAACACTTACCTCACACTGCGAAGAGGATCTAGGTGAGCAACAGATGAAAAGTAAGGTTCTTGGCGACCGCTACGAATTGGCTGAGTTATTGGGTCAAGGTGGTATGGCTGAGGTCTATCGTGCTCGCGATCTGCGCCTAGGCCGAAACGTTGCGGTCAAGATTTTGCGAACAGATCTTGCTAGGGATCCTTCTTTCGAACGCCGCTTCGCACGGGAAGCCCAAGCTTGCGCAGGGATGAATCATCCCAACGTGGTTGCCGTCTTTGATACCGGAAGTCAACTCGATGATGGTGTTGAGATTCCCTACATAGTGATGGAATACATCGACGGCACCACACTGAAAGATTTGCTTTTAACCGGACGACGCCTACTGCCACAACGTGCACTTGAGATTGCAGCCGGCGTGCTCGGTGCCCTTGAATACAGCCACCAGCAGGGCATCATTCACCGCGACATTAAGCCGGCCAACATCATGCTTACGCGCGCCGGTGAGATCAAGGTGATGGACTTCGGGATTGCCCGCGCACTCGATGACCAGCAAGCCACCATGACTCAAGCATCGACGGTTATGGGGACTGCGCAGTACCTCTCACCCGAACAAGGCAGAGGCGAAACAGCCGACGCGCGATCGGATGTGTATGCAACAGGTTGCTTGCTCTACGAACTCCTCACCTCTCGGCCACCTTTTGTCGGTGACACCACAGCTTCGGTGGTTTATCAGCATGTCAAGGAAAACCCACTGCCACCGTCTCAAATTGATCCTGAAGTCACCGGTGCAGCTGATGCTGTCGTTTTGAAAGCGATGTCAAAGAACCCTGAGAATCGCTATCAAAGCGCGGGCGAAATGCGGTCAGACGTTCTGCGCGCCGTAGATGGTGAACCAGTGCGGGCAACTCCGGTGCTCGACCAAACTGCAGTGGTGCAACCCATGGTTGGAATGGCAGCCACAGCCAGCGACATAGGTGATGCATCTCGGCGACGTGCCATTGGTTATACGGCTATCGCACTGGGCGTCATCGGCGCACTTGCGCTTGGTATTTTTCTGCTGAAGCCGTTGTTTACCAATACGGTCACCTTCCAGGTGCCAGACCTTTCTGGACAAACGGTTGCGCAAGCAACTGCACTACTAAAAGCCGATGGAAACTTCACTCTGGGAACTGTTACTCCGGCTCCATCAGACCGAGTACCAGACACCATCATTTCCCAAACTCCAGGCGTTGGTGGAGAAGCTAAAAAGGGATCCACCATTGATGTCACGGTTAGCACTGGGCCCGCTAAGGCGACAGTGCCAGCTATTTTGAATCTTTCGCTGGACGAAGCGTCACGGTTGCTGTCTGAAAGTGGTTTGAAACTTGGGACCAAGACCATCAAAGAATCGGATGCGCCGGCCAATCAAGTTCTCGATTCCGATCCTGCCGAAGGAACCAATGTCAACGTTGGATCAACGGTTAACGTCACCATCTCTAGTGGCTCGGTAGTTGTACCTGACGTTCGTGGGGCCAGCGAAGCAGACGCTCGAGCTGCCCTCGAGTCGGCCGGCTTCCAAGTGTTAGTGACCCGGTCCAAGACCAACCTCGTACCGGTTGGCACGGTGCTCAAACAAAGTCCAATCGCAGGTGCCAGTGCAAAGAATGGTTCAACGGTGACCATTACCGTTGCGCAAGCTGCACCAACGCCGCCGCCGACCTCGGCACCACCGACATCAGCTCCACCAAGTACTCCCTAGGCAACAGGTACAACAGGAGCTAAGCCCTCTGATCGCTCAACGGCGTCTGCCTGCCCGCACTCAACCAACCAATTAGCCAACATGCGATGTCCGCCTTGGGTTAAAACCGATTCTGGGTGGAATTGAACACCCTCTATTGCCAGGCTCGCGTGCCGAACGCCCATGATGACACCACTTTCAGTGCGCGCCGTGACCACAAGTTCATCGGGCAAGGAATCTGGCTCGATAGCAAGCGAGTGGTAGCGGGTAGCTATGAGTGGGCTCGGTAGACCAGCAAAGACTCCAGCGCCTTCATGGAAAACCTCAGAGGTCTTACCGTGAAGTAACTCTGGTGCGCGCACAATCGAACCGCCATACGCAGCACCGATTGCTTGATGTCCTAAGCACACACCAAAAATGGGAACAACTCCTGCCATCGCACGAACCATGTCGATGCAAATCCCAGCTTCTTCAGGGGTTCCAGGTCCGGGGCTCAAAAGGACTCCATCAAAATTGCGCGCACTGTCAATGTCAACCGCGTCATTGCGCAAAACCTCACACTGTGCACCCAGTTGTCCTAGGTACTGCACAAGATTAAAGACGAACGAGTCGTAGTTGTCGACGACTAAAATTGATGCCACAACGACCCTCCCTCTCGAGCGTGACCTAAACCTACCGGTTACCCCGAAGAACTAAAGGGATCACTGGGTTGCTGCGCAGGCACCTGCGGGGCAGTGGGCTGTGGCGAGTTATTGACTGTCACGTCGGTAAACGGGAGTCGCGGCTCAACCCAGGGAAAAATCACCAGAAATAGCAGCGCGACCACTGCAACAAGAAGGATCAGCGACTGGATGACCTTCAAGGGCCACGGACCGAACATATGCCGCCACACCCAGCCGTACATTCCACTCCCCTCCATCAATGAGCAACAACGAACAACTACACCAGGGAAGCAATTGCTGGCGGCGGACCGAGCGCCTTTGGCGTCTTGTCAGCAAGATATCCAAAGACAATCAAGCGCTGGTAGGAGGCCCAGCGAGGATTACAGGTGGTCATGGTCAAGGTTGCTGTTGTAGGAACCACCCCTGGTTTGCCAGGAACAGGATCAAGAACCCATGTGTCGGTCGGTTTAACGATGATGATTCGACTGACTTTATAGGTAATCCAAGAATCCGAAGTCTGAAGATAAACCGAATCGCCAATCCTCATCTGGTCAAGATTTCTAAATGGCTCACCGTTTGTGGCTCGGTGCCCAGCTACCGCGAAGTTTCCAATTTCACCCGGTTGCGCATTAGTCGCATAGTGAACAATTCCCTTTTTCAAGTTGGTCAAACTTGCGCCTTGCACCAAAGGTTTAACCCAGTCACTGCCCAGACGAGGGATGTAGATCAAGCCATACCCCTGCCCGTCCGCGATGGTTGTTGTTGTTGGTTGGCCACTGACTGGCGGGCCAACGGGAATGATGAAGGCTTGCTTAATCTGACTAATCTCAGCGGTTGTTTGATTATCAGAGGAGACGTTGGTCCAAAAAAGTTGATAGGTGCAAAAAAGTAGTAACACCACACCCATCGTGATGAAACCCTCACCAATACTTCGAGCTGCGGTGCGAGCACGCTCTGCGCGATCCTGCCTTAGCGCGCGACGGCTTGCAGCGGGATCACTCGGTGGCATGGTGGAAGAATCGCTCCCCACAACCTGCGTCATGTCCCACTCCTTGCGCCAATAAGTTTTATCGAACCGCTGTAACCGGGAAGTGTCAATGTTCTGACCGGAATTTCCCGATATCCCAGACCTACAGCATCAACCCAGGTCCGATAGGCCGCCACCTGGGGGGAGGCAGCAAGGGCTTTGCGCATAGCACCCAGATCACCCACGGCAGATACGACAAAGGGTGGGGAGTACACCCTTCCTTGCAAAATCAGCGTATTGCCCACGCACCGGACCGCGCTCGTCGAAATGAGTCGCTGATCCATCACCGTGATTCCTTGTGCTCCACCACTCCACAATGCATTAACCACTGCTTGGACGTCTTGCTGGTGAACCACTAAGTCATCGGGACGCACACCTGCGCCGGGCTTGACTTGGACCGAGCGCGG
>CAIXNN010000012.1 GCA_903920865.1 uncultured Actinomycetes bacterium | reverse complement strand
CAGACCCAGTGATCATGGAACCGGTCATGGCTGTTGAAGTCACCACCCCAGAGGACTTCATGGGTGAAGTTATCGGTGACCTCAACTCGCGTCGTGGACAAATTCAGGCGATGGACGAGCGGGCCGGCGTACGCGTGGTCACCGCTGTTGTCCCGCTTTCAGAGATGTTCGGCTATGTGGGAGATCTACGAAGCAAGACCCAAGGCCGCGCTAGCTACTCCATGCAATTTGATTCCTATGCGGAAGTTCCTAAGAACGTCTCGCTAGAAATCATCGCTAAGGCTCGGGGCGAATAACCCCGGAAAAAGGGTTGAGGCACCCGCCTCAACTTGCACTACCCGCACTACCAACCAGACGTCGTACGGCGTGAAGATCAAGTCCCGAGGAGGACGCAGTGGCGAAGGCAAAGTTTGAACGGACTAAGCCGCACGTCAACATCGGCACCGTTGGCCACATCGACCACGGTAAGACCACTCTTACCGCAGCGATCACCAAGGTGCTGCATGACAGGTACCCGGACGTGAACCCATTCACGCCGTTTGACCAAATTGACAAGGCGCCAGAAGAGCGCCAGCGCGGTATCACCATCTCGATTGCTCACGTGGAATACCAGACAGAGTCGCGTCACTACGCGCACGTTGACTGCCCTGGCCACGCTGACTACATCAAGAACATGATCACCGGTGCCGCCCAGATGGACGGCGCAATCCTCGTGGTTGCAGCAACCGATGGCCCGATGCCTCAGACCAAGGAGCACGTCATCTTGGCCCGCCAGGTGGGTGTGCCCGCGATCGTGGTCGCCTTGAACAAGGCCGACATGGTTGATGACGAAGAAATTCTTGAGCTCGTTGAGCTTGAAGTTCGCGAATTGCTCAACCAGTACGAATTCCCTGGCGATGACATCCCCGTCGTTCGCGTTTCTGCGCTTAAGGCGCTTGAAGGCGACGCTGCGTGGGGCGACAAGATCATGGAATTGATGGCTGCAGTTGACGAATCAATCCCCACTCCTGAGCGCGATGTTGACAAGCCCTTCTTGATGCCCGTTGAGGACGTCTTCACGATCACTGGTCGTGGAACCGTTGTCACCGGTCGTATCGAGCGTGGAATCGTCAAGGTCAACGAAGAAGTTGAAATCGTTGGTATTCGCGACGAGGTCCAAAAGACCACCGTTACCGGTATCGAGATGTTCCGCAAGCTGCTCGACGAAGGTCAAGCTGGTGAAAACGTTGGCGTTCTGCTGCGTGGAACCAAGCGTGAAGACGTTGAGCGTGGCCAGGTCCTTTGTAAGCCTGGCTCGGTTACGCCTCACACCGAGTTCGAAGCCACGGTCTACATCTTGTCGAAGGATGAGGGTGGTCGACACACTCCGTTCTTCAACAACTACCGCCCGCAGTTCTACTTCCGGACCACTGACGTGACCGGTGTTGTGGACTTGCCAGCCGGTAAAGAGATGGTCATGCCAGGTGACGACACCGAAATGAAGGTCACTTTGATTCAGCCCATCGCCATGGAGGACGGCCTTCGCTTCGCAATCCGCGAAGGTGGCCGCACCGTGGGAGCTGGTCGAGTTACCAAGATCCTCAAGTGATGTAACCGGGGCGCCAAGAACTTTGGCGCCCCGGCACATCCACCCCCTGCACTATCCGAACCACAGTTAAGGACACGTTGCCACCATGGCCGGACAGAAGATCCGCATCAGGCTCAAGGCCTATGACCACGAGGTCATCGATTCGTCAGCGCGCAAAATCGTTGACACGGTGACGCGTACTGGCGCAAAGGTTGCTGGGCCGGTGCCGTTGCCGACCGAGAAGAACGTGTTCTGTGTTATTCGTTCACCACATAAGTACAAGGACAGTCGCGAACACTTTGAGATGCGCACGCACAAGCGTCTCATCGACATTCTCGACCCCACGCCGAAGACGGTTGATTCGCTGATGCGTCTGGACCTCCCGGCTGGTGTCGACATCGAGATCAAGCTCTGAGGGATACGACAATGAGCAGGCAGGTCAAAGGAGTGCTGGGCACCAAGCTCGGCATGACTCAGGTATGGGACGAGAACAACAAGATCGTCCCCGTTACGGTCATTGCGGCCGGACCATGCGTTGTTACGCAGGTTCGCAACCCCGAGACTGACGGTTACTCCGCTGTGCAGCTGGCGTTTGGTGCTATTGACCCTCGTAAGGTCAACAAGCCCGCCGCAGGGCACTTCGCTAAGGCCGGGGTAACTCCTCGTCGCCACTTGGTCGAAATCCGCACTGACGATGCAGCCGAGTACGAACTGGGTCAAGAAATCACCGCTGAAGTTTTTGAAGCCGGCCAGGCAGTTGATGTCACCGGCACCACCAAGGGCAAGGGTTACGCCGGTGTTATGAAGCGTCACGGCTTCGCTGGTGTGAGTTCATCCCACGGTGCCCACAAGAACCACCGCAAGCCAGGTTCCATTGGAGCCTGCGCAACGCCAGGTCGTGTCTTCCGTGGAATGCGGATGGCTGGCCGGATGGGTGGAGATCGTCAAACCACACAAGGTCTGACCGTTCACTCCATCGATGCGGAAAAGGGCTTGGTCTTGGTTAAGGGAGCAATTCCTGGTCCCAAGGGCGGGCTTGTCCTCATTCGCAACGCGGTGAAGGGATCCTGACGATGACCAGCATTGACGTGCGTACCCCATCAGGTGAAACCAAGGGCAGCATTGAGTTGCCTGCAGAAATCTTTGATGTTGACGCCAATATCCCATTGATTCACCAAGTTGTTGTGGCTCAACTAGCTGCTGCTCGTCAAGGCACCCACTCCACGAAGACTCGTGGCGAAGTTCGCGGTGGTGGTAAGAAGCCATACGCGCAGAAGGGAACCGGTCGAGCCCGTCAAGGTTCGATTCGTGCACCTCAGTTCGCCGGTGGTGGAGTCGTGCATGGGCCGAAGCCTCGTGACTACAGCCAGCGCACCCCCAAGAAGATGAAGGTCGCGGCCTTGCGTGGAGCCCTTTCTGATCGTGCCCGTAATGGTCGCGTTCACGTCTTGACCTCCTTCATTGATGGTGATTCGCCGTCGACCAAGGTGGCCATCACTGCGATCGCAAACTTGACCGAGCGCAAGAACGTTTTGGTTGTCTTGGACCGCACTGAAGCCACCTCGTGGCGTTCACTTCGCAACCTGGGCAATGTTCATCTGATCACGCCAGACCAGTTGAACACCTACGACGTTTTGGTTAGCGATGACGTTGTCTTTACTCAGGCCTCAATTGACACCTTCCTTGATGGTGTCCCTCGTGGCAAGTCAGTCAAGGCTGTTGCTTCACAAGCAGACGCTGAAGGGGACCAGGAATGAAAATTGCAGACCCTCGCGACATCTTGTTGGCACCTGTGGTCTCTGAAAAGAGCTACAGCTTGCTAGACGAGAACAAGTACACGTTCTTGGTTGACCCTCGGGCCAACAAGACGCAGATCAAGATTGCCGTTGAGCAGGTTTTCAACGTCACCGTTCTTTCGGTTAACACCTCTAACCGTCAGGGCAAGCGCATCCGTACCGCTGCTGGGTTTGGACGACGGGCCGCTACTAAGCGGGCCATCGTCAGCGTGACTCCCGGACAGCGCATCGACATCTTCGGAGGGCCGGTTTCCTAGCGGGAATCGACTCACCTAACGAAAAGGAAAAGACACAATGGGTATCCGTAAGTACAAGCCGACAACACCAGGCCGCCGTGGCGCCAGTGTTGCTGACTTTGTCGAGATCACTCGGTCTGCGCCCGAGAAGTCATTGGTGCGCCCCCTGCACAGCAAGGGTGGACGTAACAACACTGGTCGGATCACCACGCGTCACCAAGGTGGCGGTCACAAGCGCGCTTACCGCGTCATTGACTTCCGTCGCGCCGATAAAGATGGTGTTCCCGCCACGGTCGCTCACATTGAGTACGACCCAAACCGCACGGCCCGTATTGCATTGCTGCACTACGCCGATGGTGAAAAGCGTTACATCATTGCGCCCAACAAAATTGCCCAAGGCGACAAGATCGAAAGTGGCCCAACCGCTGACATCAAGCCAGGTAACAACTTGCCGTTGCGCAACATCCCCGTCGGTACCGTGATTCACGCTATTGAATTGCGTCCAGGTGGTGGCGCCAAGCTGGCTCGTTCAGCCGGTGCCAGCGTGCAGCTTGTGGCCAAAGAGGGTCGCTTCGCGCAGTTGAGACTTCCCTCCGGTGAAATTCGCAATGTTGACGTGCGTAACCGAGCCACCATTGGTGAGGTTGGTAACGCCGAGCAGTCCAACATCAACTGGGGCAAGGCCGGCCGTATGCGTTGGAAGGGCAAGCGCCCAACCGTTCGTGGTGTGGCTATGAACCCGGTTGACCACCCACACGGTGGTGGTGAAGGTAAGACCTCCGGTGGACGTCACCCAGTTAGTCCTTGGGGACAAGCCGAAGGCCGTACTCGCAAGAAGAACAAAGCCAGTGACAAGTACATCGTCCGCCGTCGCAAGTCGAACAAGAAGCGCTAGGAGAACTAGTTCATGCCTCGCAGTTTGAAAAAGGGTCCGTTTGTGGATGACCATCTGATGAAGAAGGTCGATTCGCAAAACGAGGCTGGCACGAAGAACGTCATCAAGACGTGGTCGCGCCGCTCCATGATCGTGCCCGCGATGCTTGGTCACACCATGGCCGTTCATGACGGTCGTAAGCACGTCCCGGTTTTCGTCACGGAATCAATGGTTGGTCACAAGCTCGGTGAGTTTGCTCCCACCCGTACTTTCCGTGGTCACATCAAAGACGATCGAAAGGCCCGTCGCCGCTAAGCCCTTTTAGCGGAATCGAGCCGAATACACAGTTCACCCAACAGTCAGGAGTTAGACATGCAAGCCAGGGCCCAGGCGCGGTACGTCCGCGTTACGCCCATGAAGGCACGACGGGTCGTTGACCTGATTCGTGGCCTTCCGGCGGCCGACGCTGCGGCGATTCTCCGGTTTGCTCCGCAGGCTGCAAGTGAACCAGTAGGCAAGGTGCTCGCTAGCGCGATTGCCAATGCCGAAAATAATTTGCGACTGAACCCAGCAACCTTGATTGTTGCTGAGGCCTATGTCGATGAAGGTCCGACCATGAAGCGTTTTCGTCCGCGTGCTCAAGGTCGTGCCTACCGCATCCGTAAGCGCACAAGTCACATCACCGTTGTAGTTGAGTCGGTTGATCAATTGAAGGGTGGGACCCGCTAGTGGGCCAGAAAGTTAACCCGCATGGCTTCCGGCTTGGAATCACTTCCGAGTTCCGGTCTCGTTGGTTTGCCGACAGTTCTGCTGTAGGCCAGCGTTACCGCGACTACATCGCCGAAGATGTGGCCATCCGCGAACTGATGACTAAGGGCATGGAGCGAGCCGGTATTGCTCGCGTGGAGATCGAGCGAACTCGCGATCGCGTTCGTGTTGACATCCACACCGCACGCCCAGGCATTGTCATTGGTCGTCGTGGCGCTGAAGCCGACCGTATTCGTGGCGATCTTGAAAAGCTCACTGGTAAGCAAGTCCAGTTGAACATTCTTGAGGTCAAGAACCCCGAGATTGATGCTCAACTTGTAGCCCAAGGTGTTGCCGAGCAGCTTTCGAGCCGAGTTTCATTCCGTCGCGCGATGCGCAAGTCCATGCAGTCGACGATGAAGTCCGGCGCAAAGGGAATTCGTGTTCAGGTCTCCGGTCGTCTCGGTGGCGCTGAAATGTCTCGTTCTGAGTTCTACCGTGAAGGTCGCGTGCCGTTGCACACGTTGCGTGCCGACATTGACTACGGCTTCTACGAGGCACGCACAACGTTTGGACGCATCGGCGTCAAGGTCTGGATCTACAAGGGTGACCTCATTGGTGGCCGTGCCGAGCGGGCACAAAAAGAAGCTCTCGAGCGCGCAGCATCACGTGGCCGGCCTGCAACTCCTCGACCTGGAACCCGTAGCCGTCGCCAAGAGCAGAACGCTCCCGTTGTGACCTCTGAATCTGCTGAATTGGCTGCCGCTTCGGCTGCTGTCGAGTCAGCTCCTGTTGCTACTGAACCCACGCAGGAGGGCTGAGATGTTAATTCCTCGCAAGGTTAAGTACCGCAAGCAGCACCGTCCGGATCGTCACGGTGCAGCCTCTGGTGGAACTCGCGTCGTATTCGGTGAATGGGGCATCCAAGCCCTCGAGCCGGCTTACGTGACCAACCGTCAGATTGAAGCTGCTCGTATTGCGATCACGCGTCACATCCGCCGTGGTGGAAAAGTCTGGATCACCATTTACCCAGACCGTCCCCTCACCAAGAAGCCTGCGGAAACTCGCATGGGTTCGGGTAAGGGTTCACCGGAGTGGTGGGTAGCCAACGTCAAGCCAGGTCGCGTGATGTTCGAACTTTCATTCCCCAACGAAAAAGTCGCTAAGGAAGCTTTAACACGTGCAGTGCACAAGCTTCCCATGAAGTGCCGCATTATTCGGCGCGAAGCAGGTGAGGCATAAATGGCCATTAACGCCAACATCGAAGAGATTCGCGACCTAGATGACGAAGCATTGGTCATCAAGTTGCGTGAGTCGAAAGAAGAGTTGTTCAACCTAAGGTTTCAAGCAGCCACCGGCCAGCTTGAGAGTCATGGACGTCTGCGGGCGGTTCGTAAGGACATCGCGCGGATCTACACCATCATGCGTGAGCGCGAGCTCGGCATTACTTCCTACGAAGGCGGTGCCGCATGAGTGAAAACAGCATCGAACGCACTGACCGCAAGGTCCGTGAAGGTCTGGTCGTCAGCGACAAGATGGATAAGACCGTCGTGGTCGCCGTTGAAGACCGTTTCAAGCACGCGATCTATAGCAAGGTCGTTCGCCGCACGAACAAGCTCAAGGCCCACGATGAGGACAACGCTGCCGGTATTGGCGACCGCGTTCTGATCATGGAAACCCGTCCACTGTCAGCAACGAAGCGCTGGCGTGTAGTTGAGATTCTAGAAAAGGCCAAGTAACCCCACCGTCCGTTCCGCCAGGCTCGAAGAGAGAACCAGCAGACAATTCAGGAGTAATCGTGATCCAGCAGGAGTCGCGGCTTCGCGTCGCCGACAACACCGGTGCCAAGGAAATCTTGTGCATCCGCGTTCTCGGCGGTTCGGGTCGGCGTTATGCCGGAATTGGTGACGTCATCGTCGCCACAGTCAAAGACGCTATCCCCGGTGGCGGCGTGAAGAAGGGTGACGTCGTTAAGGCTGTCATCGTTCGCACCACCAAGGAGCGTCGTCGTCCCGATGGTTCGTACATCAAGTTCGATGAGAATGCAGCTGTCATTCTCAAGGGCGATGGCGAGCCTCGTGGTACCCGCATCTTCGGTCCAGTGGGCCGTGAACTTCGTGACAAGAAGTTCATGAAGATCATTTCGTTAGCGCCGGAGGTGCTCTGATGAACATTAAGAAGGGCGACCTCGTCCAGGTTATTTCTGGCCGCGACAAGGGTCTTCAAGGCAAGGTCATCGCCGCTTACCCAGAAACTGACAAGTTGTTGGTCGAAGGCGTTAACCGCGTGACTCGTCACACCAAGGTTGAGCAGACCCAGTTCGGCTCAAAGCAGGGTGGAATCATTACCACTGAGGCTCCCATTCATGTGAGCAACGTGATGTTGGTTGACCCTGAGACCAAAAAGACCACGCGCATTGGTTTCCGTAAGGAAACAGTGGAATTGCCTAATGGCAACACCAAGGAGCGCAACGTCCGCATCTCTAAGCGCACCGGTAAGGACATCTGATGACGCAAACCTCTAACGCGCCGCGTTTGAAGCAGCGCTACCGTGAAGAAATTGCGCCCGCATTGCGTGAGCAATTCTCCTACGGCAACGTCATGCAGATCCCGACCGTGACCAAGATTGTGGTGAACATGGGTGTGGGTGAAGCCGCCCGTGACTCCAAGCTCATCGATGGCGCAATCCGTGACCTGTCAGCCATTACCGGACAGCGTCCCTCGGTGACCAAGGCTCGCAAGTCGATCGCTCAGTTCAAACTTCGTGAAGGTATGCCCATTGGCGCGCACACCACCTTGCGCGGCGACCGGATGTGGGAGTTCTTGGACCGCCTGTTGTCTGTGGCGTTGCCTCGAATCCGTGACTTCCGTGGACTTTCGCCCAAGCAATTTGATGGACGCGGGAACTACACCTTTGGTTTGAACGAACAGTCCATGTTCCACGAAATCAACCAAGACAACATCGACCGAGTCCGCGGTATGGACATCACGGTTGTGACAACTGCGAACAATGACGACGAAGGCCGTGCGCTCCTGCGCGCTTTGGGCTTCCCGTTCAAGGAGATCTGAGATGGCGAAGAAGTCCCTAATCTCAAAGGCGAATCGCAAGCCGAAGTTCAAGGTTCGCGGCTACACCCGATGCAACCGTTGCGGTCGCCCGCACGCGGTGTATCGCAAGTTTGGTTTGTGTCGTATTTGCCTTCGTGAGATGGCACACCGCGGCGAACTCCCTGGTATCACTAAGAGCAGCTGGTAACTCCCTACAACGAAGGTCCCTGCGGGGAAACCACGATGAGAAAGGCCTTGAGGCCAAGCACATGACAATGACAGACCCGATTGCGGACATGTTGACCCGCGTGCGGAACGCAAACTCTGCGTACCACGACGTGGTTCTCATGCCGTCAAGCAACATCAAGACGCACGTTGCCGAGATCCTCAAGCGTGAGGGTTACATCGCCAGCTGGAGCGTTGAAGATGCCGAAGGCGGCGTGGGCAAGACCTTGCGCCTTGGGCTGAAGTACGGCCCGAACCGTGAGCGTTCGATTGCCGGCATCAAGCGTGTTTCTAAGCCCGGTCTTCGGGTGTACGCAAAGTCCACCGCACTTCCTAAGGTCCTTGGTGGCCTAGGGATTGCGATCATCTCGACCTCGTCCGGTCTTTTGACTGACCGACAGGCCGCTAAGCAGGGTGTAGGCGGAGAAGTTCTCGCCTACGTCTGGTAACGGGAGGTCATCGAAATGTCACGAATTGGTCGTATGCCCATCACCGTTCCAAACGGTGTTGAAGTCAACGTTGAAGGTCAAGAAGTCACGGTCAAGGGTCCCAAGGGAACCTTGAGCCAGGTCATTGTTGAGCCCATCAAGGTTGTTCGCAATGAAGATGGTTCCGTTGGTGTTGAGCGTCCCGATGATGATCGTCGTAATCGCTCGTTGCACGGTCTTTCTCGCACCTTGATCAACAACATGGTTGTTGGTGTCACCGAGGGCTACAAGAAGACCTTGGAGATCGTTGGCGTTGGTTACCGTGTTGCGGCAACTGGTAAGGATCTTGAATTCGCCCTTGGCTTTAGCCACCCGGTGATTGTGCAAGCTCCCGAAGGTATTTCCTTTGACGTTGAATCTCCCACTCGCTTTCATGTCAGCGGTATCGACAAGCAGCTGGTCGGTGAGGTTTCCGCCAAAATCCGTAAGTTGCGCAAGCCAGACCCGTATAAGGGCAAGGGCGTGCGTTACCAAGGCGAAGTTATTCGCCGCAAGGTCGGAAAGGCGGGTAAGTAAGCCATGGCTATCTCCGTGAAGTTGAGTGGGACTCCCACCAACCCCAAGACCATTGGTCGACGTCGTCGTCACATCCGGGTACGCAAGAAGGTCTCAGGAACTGCCGAGCGTCCGCGCTTGGTGGTCACTCGGTCCACGCGTCACGTTTTCGTCCAAATTGTCGACGACGTAACTGGCCGCACTTTGGTAAGTGCCTCCACCATGGAAGCCGACCTGCGTGCAAGCAACGACGACAAGACGGCTAAGTCTCGTGCGGTGGGCAGCAACCTTGCCAAGCGCGCCAAGGATGCCGGCATCAGCGCCGTTGTCTTCGATCGTGGTGGAAACCGTTACGCCGGACGCGTTGCAGCTTTGGCTGATGGCGCCCGCGAAGGAGGTCTCGACTTCTAATGACGATGACTTCAGCAACTACAGAAACGAGGGTCAACTGATGGCAGGCGCTGCAGGCGGCAACGAACGCCGCGACCGTCGTGACGGCCGAGGTCCGGCCGCCGAAAAGAGTGCTTACATTGAGCGCGTTGTCACCATCAATCGCGTGTCCAAGGTGGTTAAGGGTGGACGTCGCTTCAGTTTCACCGCCCTGGTTGTGGTCGGCGATGGCAATGGTCAAGTCGGTGTTGGATATGGCAAGGCCAAGGAAGTTCCAGCCGCTATCGCCAAGGGCGTTGAAGAAGCTAAGCGTAATTTCTTCTCGGTCCCTCGTATCCAAGGAACCATTCCGCATCCTGTTCAAGGCGAAGCCGCTGCCGGAGTTGTGCTCTTGCGTCCGGCTTCCCCTGGTACCGGAGTTATCGCCGGTGGTCCGGTGCGTGCCGTCCTCGAGTGTGCCGGTATTCATGACGTTTTGACTAAGTCCTTGGGCTCAGACAACGCGATCAACGTGGTTCACGCCACTGTGGCTGCCCTAAAGATGCTTGAGGGACCACAAGAAGTTGCGGCTCGCCGTGGCTTGGCCGTAGAAGACGTTGCACCTGCTGCATTGCTGCGGGCGCAAGCTGCCGGAACGGGGGCCTGAACAGATGGCTCGCCTTAAAGTAACTCAGACCCGATCAAAGATCGGTGGTAAGCAGAATCAACGCGACACCCTCCGCTCGCTTGGACTCAAGCGCATTGGTGATGTTGTCGTCAAAGAAGACCGTCCCGAAATTCGTGGCATGGTCAACACGGTCCGACACCTTGTGACCGTTGAGGAGGTTGACTGATATGACACTGAAGGTTCATCACTTGCGCCCAGCGCCAGGTGCTCACAAGGCCAAGACCCGTGTGGGTCGTGGTGAAGCCAGCAAGGGTAAGACTGCTGGTCGTGGTACCAAAGGCACCAAGGCCCGTTACCAAGTGCCAGCTCGTTTCGAGGGTGGCCAGATGCCCTTGCACATGCGCTTGCCGAAGTTGCGCGGCTTTACTAACCCATTCCGTGTTGAGTACCAAGTTGTCAACCTCGACAAGTTGGCTGAACTCTTCCCCAAGGGTGGCGAAATCACCGTTGAAGATTTGGTTGCTGCCGGCGCCGTTCGCAAAGACAAGCCGGTAAAGGTCTTGGGAACCGGCGAGATCACGGTTGCTATCCAGATTGAGGCCAATCGATTCTCGGCCTCTGCCATGGAGAAGATCCTTGCAGCTGGCGGATCCGCAACTCAGGTTCCAGTTCCGCGGTAGGACTCTGGCCGGCATTTGGCCAGAATCAGAGCATGTGAACCTGTACGGCTGGCCTATCTGGCCGTAGGGTTCTGAAGGAAGTTTGATCACTGTTTGACCTCGGCACATAAGGGAGGGTCCACGTGCTTAGCGCATTCGTCTCAGCGTTTAGAACGCCTGACTTGCGTCGCAAACTTTTGTTTGCGTTGGCCATGGTCGCCCTGTATCGCTTGGGTTCGGTGACTCCTACTCCTGGTGTTTCCTACGAAGCAATTCAAACCTGCGTTAAGAGCGTTGGCGATAGTTCCATTTATGGCTTGATCAACCTGTTCAGTGGCGGCGCGCTGCTACAACTAACTGTCTTTGCACTTGGTGTTTTGCCCTACATCACAGCCAGCATTATTTTCCAGCTTCTGGCCGTGGTTATTCCTCGTCTTGAAACGCTCCAAAAAGAGGGGCCCTCGGGTCAAGCCAAGATCACTCAGTACACGCGATACCTCACTCTTGGTCTAGCGGTACTGCAATCCACCGCGTTGATCTCAATTGCTCGTGAACCGGGTCGGTTCATTCAAGGCTGTAACGAAAACATCATCCCCAACCAGTCCTTGTTCATCATCATCATGATGGTGCTGGTTATGACGGCCGGAACTGGTTTGGTCATGTGGCTGGCTGAGTTGATCACTGACCGAGGTGTGGGCAACGGTATGTCGTTGCTGATTTTCACCTCAATCATTGCCGGCCTGCCAGGCCAGATTTGGTCGATTTACAAGACCAAGTCGTTGGTGATCACGGTCTTTGTGCTCATCATTGGCATTGCGATCGTGACGGGAATTATCTTCGTTGAGCAGGCTCAGCGTCGAGTTCCGGTCCAGTACGCCAAGCGCATGGTGGGCCGCCGAATGTATGGCGGAACATCGACCTACCTGCCCATGAAACTCAACATGGCTGGCGTTATCCCGGTCATCTTTGCTTCATCCCTGCTTTATTTGCCGGTTTTGTTGACGCAACTTGTTGCATCCAGTGACCCTGCGAAATTGCCGCCAGGATGGGCGCAGTGGATCCAAAACAACTTCACCCGTGGTGATCACCCGCTTTACGTGTTGGCCTATGCCGGATTGATCATCTTCTTTACCTACTTCTATGTCGCCATTACGTTCAACCCCGTTGATGTGGCCGATGACATGAAGAAGTTTGGTGGATTTATTCCCGGTATTCGTGCCGGCCGACCAACTGCTGAGTATTTGGACTACGTCATCTCTCGCATTACGTTCCCCGGATCAATTTATTTGGCCTTTATCGCAGTGATCCCGCTGGTGGCTTTCCAATTCTTGGGTGTGGGCCAAAAGTTCATCTTTGGTGGCACCAGCATCTTGATCATCGTCGGTGTTGGTTTGGATACCGTCAAGCAAATCCAAAGCCAGTTGCAGCAACGTAACTATGAAGGGTTCCTGCGCTAGTGAGGCTCGTGCTGGTGGGCCCGCCTGGAGCAGGTAAGGGCACTCAAGCTCAATTCGTCGCAGCACAGTTGGGCATTCCACATATTTCAACGGGTGATATTTTTCGCGCCAATGTTGCTGGCGGAACTGAGCTGGGTCAGCAAGCCCAGAAGTTCATGGACGCCGGCGAACTTGTTCCTGATTCAGTAACCAACGCGATGGTTGCCGATCGTCTCACCCAGCCAGACACTGAGCCGGGCTTCCTGCTTGATGGATACCCGCGCAATCGCGATCAAGCCGTAGTGCTTGAGGACCTCCTTGCCGACCGATCCATTGGCCTAGATGCTGTGGTCGAACTGGTGGTTGACAGCGAATCTGTTATCGCCCGATTGTTAGATCGAGCGATAAAGGATGGCCGAGCTGATGACACCGAAGATGTGATTCGTCGTCGCCTTGATGTGTACGCCGAGCAAACCGAACCATTGGTTGGGTACTACCGGGAGAAGTCTTTGTTGCGCACCGTTGATGGCGTTGGCCAGATCGCAGATATCACTGCTCGCATCCTTGATGCTCTGACTAACTGATCTGGGGGCGGTACAGATGTCCTTGCTCAACCGAATCGAGATCAAGACCGCTGAAGAAATTGCGTTGATGCGTAGAGCGGGCGCCGTTGTTGGACAAACTTTGGAAATCTTGCGCGTATCTGCCAAGCCTGGTGTGAGCTTACAAGAACTCAATGCGATTGCGGCTGAGTCAATCAGCTCGCGCGGAGCAACCCCTTCGTTTTTAGGTTACGGGGTACCTCCGTTCCCAGCTGTGATTTGCACTTCGGTCAATGACGTCATCGTTCATGGAATTCCCGATGATCGCGTGCTGCTTGATGGCGACCTACTTTCCATTGATTGCGGGGCAATCGTTGAGGGGTGGCATGGCGATGCGGCCATCACTGTGGCGGTAGGTTCAATCAGCGCTGAGCATCAAAAACTCTCTGATGTGTGTCGGGAGTCTTTGAATGCTGGAATCGCAGCAATGGTGGCTGGCGCCAAATTGACTGATATTTCGCACGCTATTGAAAGTTCGATTAATGCCGCTGGCAATTACGGCATTTTGCGTGAGTACACCGGCCATGGGATCGGCACCTCGATGCACATGGATCCGGCCGTTCCCAATTACGGACCAGCTGGCAAGGGTCCCAAACTTTCGGTGGGCAATGTCTTGGCGCTAGAGCCGATGATCACTCTGGGCAGTGCACAGACCCAGGTCTTGGATGATGACTGGTCGGTGGCCTCGGCCGATGGTTCTTGGGCAAGTCACTGGGAGCACACCGTGGCGATCACAGCCTCGGGCCCACAGATCTTGACGCTGCCCTAGTCACCAGCCCTGTCAGGTCGCAGATCCCATCCGGCCGAAGGAGCGAAAGCGAAAGCGGCGAGAAGCTGCGAAATCCTTGGTGAAATTGGGGCTAGTGGGGGCGGTGGAGGCCTGAGTTTGGGCCTCTGGCAAGATTTGCCTTCGGTTAAGCGAGCGGAACAGCCATTTTGTCCGCGGCTGTCTTGAGAACTCCTTTCATTTTCAAGATGTGACGATGTGCTCCCCATCGCTGAACCGGTAGGTACATGAGATCTAGCGTGAGGTTATTTGCTGCGTGGCCAAAAAAGAGGGCGCCATCGAGATCGAGGGCACCATCGTTGAGTCCCTCCCGAATGCAATGTTTCGGGTTGAACTTGATAACGGTCACAAAGTTCTTGCGCATATCAGCGGAAAGATGCGTCAGCACTACATCCGAATCCTCCCGCAGGATCGCGTAGTGGTGGAGCTTTCACCGTATGACCTCAACCGAGGTCGCATCGTGTACCGATACAAGTAAACCTCTAACGGAGAAGTGATGAAGGTCAATCCGAGCGTTAAAGCGATCTGCGACAAGTGCAAAGTCATTCGTCGTCATGGTCGCGTGATGGTGATTTGCGAAAACCCCCGTCACAAGCAGCGCCAGGGCTAACTAACTTCTTTGTTGTGCTTCCCCAAAATTACATACTTGAGTAATGCCGCCAATGTGGTAACCCGCCCCCTGACTTGTCAGGACGCCACCCTCGGACGAAGGCCGAGGACTCTTGCTCGCAGTTGAGCAAAAGAACGGTTATCGCACACGACCTTTGAACTGACAGGAGTTCCTGCCTAATGGCACGTTTACTTGGTGTCGATCTTCCACGTGACAAGCGTGTTGAGATCGCCCTTACCTACATTTTCGGCGTGGGCCGTACGCGCTCCCAAGAATCGCTGAAGGCAACTGGGATTGACCTCAATACCCGGGTCAAGGACCTCACCGATGACGACTTGGTGAAGTTGCGCGATTACCTCGAAGGAAACTTCAAGACTGAGGGTGACCTCCGTCGTGAAATTGCTGCAGACATTCGCCGCAAGGTTGAAATCGGCTGCTACCAAGGCATTCGCCACCGTCGTGGCATGCCCGTGCGTGGACAACGCACGCACACCAATGCGCGAACCCGCAAGGGACCGCGCAAGACCGTGGCCGGCAAGAAGAAGGTCTCTAAGTAGCCCAGCGATAGTGCGCATCGCGCGCCTTCGATTTCAACCAATTAGGAGTTTTGTACATGCCCCCCAAGAAAGGCACTGCGGCCGCCAAGAAGGTGCGTCGCAAGGAGAAGAAGAACGTGGCCCATGGCCACGCTCATATCAAGTCCACGTTCAACAACACAATCGTGTCAATCACTGACCCATCAGGCGCCGTTATCTCGTGGGCCTCTGCTGGTCAGGTTGGTTTCAAGGGTTCACGTAAGTCAACCCCGTTCGCTGCGCAGATGGCTGCTGAAGCTGCTGCTCGTCGTGCGATGGAACACGGCATGAAGAAGGTTGACGTATTTGTTAAGGGTCCCGGCTCCGGCCGTGAGACCGCTATCCGTTCCCTGCAGGCCGCGGGCCTGGAGGTCGGCGCTATCCAAGATGTGACGCCTAGCCCGCATAACGGCTGCCGTCCATCCAAGCGTCGACGCGTCTGAAGCCCGAGGAGAGATAAAAAATGGCTCGTTATACCGGACCCGACTGCAAGCGTTGCCGTCGCGAAAAGACCAAGTTGTTCCTCAAGGGCGCCAAGTGTGAATCACCCAAGTGCCCCATTGAGATTCGTCCCTACCCACCTGGCCAACACGGTCGCGGTCGCACCAAGGACTCTGAGTACTTGTTGCAGCTTCGTGAAAAGCAGAAGGCAACTCGTATTTACGGCGTGCTCGAAAAGCAATTCCGTGGCTACTACGAAGAAGCCAACCGCCAAAGCGGCAAGACCGGTGAAAACTTGTTGGTCATCTTGGAATCTCGTCTAGACAATGTTGTCTACCGTGCTGGCTTTGCCAAGTCTCGCGACATGGCTCGTCAATTGGTAAGCCACGGTCACATCATGGTCAATGGCAAGAAGGTCGACATCCCGTCATTCCGCGTGAGTGAAAACGACATCATTGATGTACGTCCAAGCTCGGTTGACTTGACTCCCTTTGTTGTTGCTCGGGCAGAAGCTGGTGAGCGCACTGTGCCGGCGTGGATTGAAGCCATTCCTAGCCGCATGCGCATCCTCATTCACAACTTGCCTAAGCGCGAAATCATCGACACTCAGGTGCAAGAGCAATTGATCGTCGAGCTTTACTCGAAGTAACCATCCGGTACGTGATCCGACATCACGAATCGGCGCAGTAACCAAGGCGTCATATAGCGGACGCCCTGATCAGGAGGTAATGCAGTGCTCATCGCCCAGCGCCCTACGCTGTCCGAAGAAGTATTGAGCGATTCTCGCTCGCGATTCATCATTGAGCCGTTGGAGCCAGGTTTTGGCTACACGCTCGGCAACTCGCTTCGTCGCACGTTGCTTTCATCGATTCCTGGTGCTTCGGTTACCAGCATTCGCATTGAAGGCGCCTTGCACGAGTTCCAAACCCTTGAAGGTGTGAAGGAAGATGTCACGGACATCATCTTGAACATGAAGGGCTTGGTTGTCTCCAGCGATAACGACGAGCCTGTTGTGATGTACCTGCGTAAGCAAGGTCCCGGCGCTGTTACTGCTGCCGACATTGCTCCTCCGGCTGGCGTTGAGGTGCACAACCCCCAGCTGCACATTGCCACCTTGAATGGCAAGGGCAAGCTCGAGATCGAATTCACCGTTGAGCGTGGTCGTGGATATGTCTCCTCGGTTCAAAACAAGGGAATTGATGACGAGATTGGCCGTATCCCGGTTGACTCGATCTACTCCCCAGTTTTGAAGGTCACCTACAAGGTTGAAGCCACCCGTGTTGAACAGCGCACGGACTTTGACCGCTTGGTCGTTGACGTTGAGACCAAATCTTCCATGCGCCCGGCTGATGCAGTTGCCTCTGCTGGCAAGACCTTGGTTGAACTCTTTGGTCTGGCTCGTGAACTCAACCTTGATGCTGAGGGTGTTGACATTGGTCCATCTCCGCAGGACGCAGTCTTTGCTGAGCAGCTGACCATGCCGGTAGAAGAGTTGAACCTCTCGGTTCGCTCCTACAACTGCCTTAAGCGTGAAGGCATTCACACGGTCGGCGAACTTGTCACCCGTAGCGAAGCTGAGTTGGGCGATATCCGTAACTTCGGACAAAAGTCCATTGATGAAGTTAAGGCAAAGCTTGTTGAACTCGGACTTGCTTTGAAGGATTCCCCTCCTGGATTTGACCCTTCGTCCATCGTTCGTAACTACGCCGATGATGATGACGAAGACCTAGACGTTGACCCGTTTGTTGACGCAGAACCTGAGACTGAAGAGCTGTAATCCGGAGGCATCCTGGTGATGCCCCTTAACAAGGAGTAAAGAACATGCCTACCCCCACCAAGGGCACGCGACTGGGCGGTGGCCCAGCGCACGAGCGGCTCATGCTGGCCAACTTGGCCACTGCGTTGTTCGAGCACGGCCGGATTACCACCACTGAGGCAAAGGCCAAGCGTCTGCGTCCGCTAGCGGAGCGTCTTGTTACCTTCGCAAAGCGCGGCGACCTGCATGCTCGTCGCCGGGTGTTGAAAGTGGTTCGCGACAAGGACGTGGTGCACACGTTGTTTGCCGAGATCGGTCCTCGCTTTGAACATCGTGAAGGTGGTTACACCCGCATCATCAAGTTGGCACCACGCAAGGGTGACAATGCCAAGATGGCTGTCATCGAACTTGTGGAAGCCATGACTGAACAACAAAAGACGCTTCGCGAAGCAGAAGCTGCAACCAAGCGTGCTGCCAAGGAGAAGGCAGCGGCTGAAACTGCCCCGGCAGCAACTGAGGAAGTCGTTGATGATGCAGTAGCCCAAGAGGCTGTTATCGACGAGGTTGCCACCGAAGAGGTTGCTGCTGACGAAGCTGTCGCTGACCAGAGCCGGGCCGAGGAAGTTGTCGCCCAAGAGCCAGCAGCGCAGAGCGAGGCTAAAGACGAGTGAGTGTGAGTTCGCGCTCTTTTGACAATGAACCCGCTGATCCCTCTGGGGATGGCGGGTTCATTCGTCTGCGGCTAGAGATTTCTTATGACGGCACCGATTTCACCGGCTGGGCCATTCAGCAGGGCAGTGAACTTCGCACTGTCCAAGGTGAGATCGAAGAAGCCCTTGCCACGGTTTTGCGAGTGCCAGGACCACTGCGCTTAACTGTGGCGGGACGAACTGATGCTGGAGTCCATGCTCGTGGTCAGGTCGCCCACGTGGATTTGCCCACTGCGCTGTGGAAATCAACGACTGCGAAGGACCTATTGCGTCGTCTGAATGGGCGCATTAGCAATGACGTTCGGATTCGATCCCTTCGCCAAGCCGCATCAGGTTTTGATGCAAGGTTTTCGCCGCTGGCACGGCTGTATCGCTATCGAATCTGTGACGATTTCGAAAACTTCGATCCGCTCAGGCGCCACGATGTGGTGCTGGTTAAAGGCCCGCTTGATATTGCAGCAATGAATAAGGCGGCAGCTGGGCTAGTGGGACTTCGTGACTTCGCTTCGTTTTGTCGACGACGGGAAGGCGCGACCACGATTCGTACTTTGATGAGATGCAGTTTTTCGCGCACGGATGATGGGTTGGTGGTAGCTACCGTTGAAGCAGATGCCTTTTGCCACTCAATGGTCCGATCTGTTGTGGGGGCGCTGCTTGACGTGGGGCAGGGCCGACGACCCGTTGAGTGGGTTGAGCAGATGGCTATTGCCGGCGAGCGCACCTCGGCCATACAAGTAGCCCCAGCCCATGGCCTGACCCTTGAATCGGTGACCTATCCACCCGATGAGGACCTGCCGGCTCAAGCCGAACGAACGCGTAGCAGGCGCCGGCTAGAGCCCAGCTGAACCTGCTCTGGGGGCAAATATTGCGCGAGCGCCGATTCGGGGCAAAGTCCGACCCGCTTGCTGTGCCTGTAGGCGTGGAAGGTACCCTTTAAACCTTCCCCCACTGGGGCCAGTACCAATAAATCGATGAAGTGAAGGCAGTCCCGTGCGCACCTACAGCCCTAAGCCTGGCGACGCTCAGCGTCAGTGGCTCGTTATCGACGCTACCGATGTTGTCCTCGGCCGTTTAGCAACTCAGGTCGCTGCCCTTTTGCGGGGTAAGCACAAGGCAACCTTCACGCCCCACACCGACATGGGCGACTTTGTCATCGTCATTAACTCGGACAAGGTTGCCTTAACTGGCACCAAGCTGACCGACAAGAAGGCATATTCGCACTCTGGTTTCCCGGGTGGTCTTCGTGCGGTTTCCTACGCCGACTTGCTGGCCACCGACTCGCGTAAAGCCGTTGAGCGTGCAGTTAAGGGAATGATCCCGCACAACAAACTTGGTCGTCAGCAGTTTGGCAAGCTCAAGGTTTACACCGGTGACGAACATCCTCATGCAGCACAAAACCCCACCGTTTTTAACATCACTCAGGTTGCGCAGTAACCGCGAACCAGACCTGCACAACCAATCGAAAGGAACACCTGGCGTGACGCAGACACCCGCCGAGAACGAGACTGGCGCATCCACTGAAGTGGACGCTGACGTAGTTGAGAGTGGAAGTCTCACTGTTCTAACTTCAGAGACTCCTGCAACTAAAGCCCCTCGTTCCATCGTGACCGCACCTGCTGCAGCCACTGGTCGTCGTAAGCAAGCCATCGCTCGTGTTCGTTTGGTTCCTGGCACTGGCCGCTGGGTTATCAATGGTCGTGAACTTTCCGCATATTTCCCCAACAAGGTGCACCAGCAGCTGGTCAACGATCCTTTTGTCACGCTGGGGGCTGAAGGTCGATTTGACGTCATCGCGCGCATCAGTGGTGGCGGAGTCTCGGGTCAAGCCGGTGCCCTGCGCCTAGGTATTGCCCGCGCGCTGAACGAGATTGACACTGAAGGTAACCGCCCCTCGCTTAAGAAGGCCGGCTTCCTCACTCGTGATCCTCGAGCCAAGGAACGTAAGAAGTACGGGCTCAAGAAGGCCCGCAAGGCACCGCAATACTCCAAGCGTTAATCGCTTTTCGCACTTTTGGTTGATGCCCCGGACTACTATCCGGGGCATTGGCATTTAGTTTTGAGTTAGACACCGCACTTGGCAATGACTTGGATAGGCCATGACTTGTAGGGCAGGAGGTGCACCGTGACTCGACTGTTTGGCACCGATGGTGTTCGCGGTTTAGCCAATGGCGACCTAACGGCCGAATTAGCACTGGCTCTTGCCACCTCTGCTGCCACAGTGCTTCGCGGAAATCACACGCGACCTACGGCAGTGATTGGTCGCGACCCGCGACCTTCTGGAGAGTTTCTTGAAGCAGCTGTTGCCGCTGGACTTGCCCGAGCTGGGGTAGAGGTTTTTCGCATCGGAATTGTTCCAACACCGGCAGTTGCTTTGCTAGTCAAGGAGTACGACGCTTGCCTTGGTGTGATGATTTCAGCAAGTCACAACCCTATGCCCGATAACGGCATCAAATTCTTTGCCGCAGGTGGTTCGAAACTCACCGATGAGCAAGAAGATGCCATCGAAGCTGGATTGTCTCAAGACAGCGCCTTGCCGACCGGTGATGCGATCGGCCGAATTGTTGACGACCCTGCGGCGGCTCAGAAGTACCTGGACCACATCGTGTCAACGATTCCGGCGGATCTTTCTGGTTTGAAAGTTGTTGTTGATTGTGCCAACGGTTCGGCATCGGTCTTGGCACCGCAGGCGCTGCGTGCATTGGGCGCTGAGGTGATCGTCCTCAATGACGCCCTGGATGGGTGGCACATTAATGAGGATTGCGGTTCGACCCATCCGCAAGCTTTGCAGGCAGCCGTCCTGGCCAATGGCGCTGATGCTGGGATCGCACATGATGGTGACGCGGATCGATGCTTGGCCGTTGATGCTCAAGGCAAACTCATTGATGGTGACCAAATCATGGGCATCTTGGCTATCGCGATGAAGCAAGCCGGAACTTTGGTGAAGAACACCCTGGTTGCCACCGTCATGAGCAATATCGGCCTTTCCATTGCTTTGAAACAAGCTGGGATCGAACTGGTGGAAACAAATGTCGGCGATCGCTATGTCCTAGAGCAGATGCGCGCTGGGGGTTATTGCCTCGGCGGCGAACAGTCAGGTCACGTCGTGATGAGTGATTACTCCACAACCGGTGATGGAATCCTCACAGCCCTTCACCTGTTGTCACAGGTAAAGTCCACGGGTAAGCCATTGGCAGACTTGGCGCAGGTTGTACAACCGCTGCCACAAATTTTGATCAACGTTTCAGGTGTTGATAAGTCCAAGTTGGCCTCAAGCCAAGACATCGCTGAGGCGGTGGCTGCGGCCCAGGCTGAACTGGGTGGTTCTGGTCGGGTCCTGCTACGCCCCTCTGGCACTGAGCCGGTTATTCGGGTCATGGTGGAAGCGGCAACGGATGAGATTGCAAAAAGTGTTGCGCAGGCTTTAGCCAGTCAGGTTGAAGCAGTCCTTGCCCTCTAGGCTGGGGGTATGTGCGGGATTGTTGGATATGTCGGCCCTTTGCGCGCTGACGAGGTGGTCCTAGAAGGACTACGTCGACTTGAATACCGCGGGTATGACTCAGCAGGAATCGCCGTAGTCAGCGACGGCACACTGGCCTGCGTCAAAAAGGCCGGCAAGCTCATCAATCTGGAATCTGCCTTGGCGCAGGAATCCTTGCCATCGGCACATACTGGTATCGGTCACACCCGCTGGGCAACGCACGGGGCACCTAACGACCGCAATGCGCACCCACATTTGACTCAAGAAAATTCCATCGCGGTGGTCCACAACGGGATCATTGAAAACTTCGCACGGCTGCGTCACGAATTAGAAGAGGCCGGTTACGAGTTTGCCTCGGAGACTGACACAGAAGTCGTTGCACACTTGTTGGATTCAATCTATGACCCGGCCTTGGGATTGGCAGAAGCGATGCGCCAGGCCTGTCGCCGCCTTGATGGTGCCTTCACGTTAGTGGCTATTCATGCCAACGAGCCCGGGGTTGTGGTGGGAGCTCGTCGTAACTCCCCGCTGGTAGTTGGTCGCGGTGAGGGCGAGAATTTTCTTGGCAGTGATGTTGCGGCATTTATTGGCTACACCCGCAACGCCATTGAGATGGGTCAAGATCAGGTCGTTGAGTTACATCCTGATTCCATTGAAGTGACAAATTTTGATGGATCGATTGCGCCCATTAACGAGTACTACGTCAGTTGGGACGCCGAAGCTGCTGAAAAAGGTGGCTTTGAGCACTTCATGCTCAAAGAGATTGCTGAGCAACCGCAGGCGGTTTCTGACACCTTGCTTGGTCGCATCAATGATGAGGGATCTCTAGTCCTTGACGAGATGCGTTTATCCGATGACGAGTTGCGCAGTATTGACAAGATTGTCTTGATCGCCTGTGGCACTGCCTATCACGCGGGGATGATCGCGAAGTATGCCATTGAGCATTGGACGCGGATTCCCTGCGAAATCGAACTTGCAAGTGAGTTCCGTTATCGCGATCCCATTTTGACCCGAGACACGTTAGTGATCGCCATTTCCCAATCTGGCGAGACGATGGACACCTTGATGGCGTTGCGCCATGCACGTGAACAAGGTGCTCGGGTGCTCGCTGTCTGCAATGTCAATGGGTCAACTATTCCGCGAGAATCCGATGCCGTCGTTTACACCCACGCCGGACCTGAAATTGCTGTCGCCTCCACAAAAGCATTCCTAACTCAAGTTGTTGCGGTTCACTTGGTGGCTCTTTATTTGGCGCAGGTGCGCGGTACTAAATGGGGCGATGAAATCCGCCACCACATTGATCAGCTCGCTTCGATGCCAAGCAAGATCGAAAGTTTGTTGGAAACGATGGAGCCAGTGCGAGAGTTGGCCAAATCCCTGGTGGATGCGCAGGCGGTGTTGTTTATCGGACGCCACGTTGGCTATCCGGTTGCGCTTGAGGGGGCTCTCAAACTCAAGGAATTGGCCTACATGCATGCTGAAGGCTTCGCAGCTGGTGAACTCAAACACGGTCCGATCGCCTTGCTTGAGCAGGGTCTGCCTGTGGTGGCAATCGTGCCCTCACCTCAAGGTCGTAGCGTCTTGCACGACAAGGTGATTTCAAATATTCAAGAGGTGCGCGCTCGTGGAGCTCGAATGATCATCATCGCTGAAGAGGGCGACAGCGAAGTTGTCCCATTTGCCGATGTGCTTATAACGATCCCAGCGGTGCCCACCTTGATGCAGCCGATCTTGGCGGCGGTTCCTTTGCAAGTTTTTGCCTGTGCCCTTGCTACCGCAAAGGGATTCGATGTTGATCAGCCTCGTAACTTGGCTAAATCAGTCACGGTCGAATAACAAGGCGATGGATTCCAGCCTCACGGCATAGGCTGAACGTGTGATTATCGGTATCGGCGTTGATGTGGTCAGTATTGACCGCTTTCAACAAGTACTTGAGCGAACGCCCACTATGCGCGATCGATTGTTCACCGATGCCGAAAAGGTTTTGCCGGTTGGTTCATTGGCTGGCCGCTTTGCCGCCAAAGAGGCGCTAGCCAAAGCATTGGGTGCACCTGCAGGGTTGCACTGGATACATGCCGAAGTTGTCAACGATGAACATGGAAAGCCATCCTTCCTGATTCACGGTTCGGTGGCGGCCCTTGCGGAAGAACTTGGCGTTCATTCGATTCACTTATCAATAAGTCACGACGGGGGAATTGCCTCTGCGATGGTGGTGGCTGAAGGTGCGTAATGCACATGATGTTGCATCAATTCGCGCCGCAGAAGCGCAGTTGATGGCCACGTTGCCACCGGGAACGTTAATGGAGCGTGCTGCTACCGGCTTGGTCTCGGTAGTTATTGATGCAGCAGGTGGCGCGTATGGACTTCGGGTCGTTCTTCTGGTGGGTAGTGGAGACAACGGTGGCGATGCCTTGCTTGCTGGCTGGCATTTAGCTACTCGAGGTGCTCGAGTCGATGCTGTCTTGATGTCTCCAACCAGGCATGACCATGTTGAAACTTTGCTTCTTGTCGGCGGGCGGATCCATGAAGCCGATTCTTTGGGCGAGCTGACGCAACATTCGTGGTGGGTTAGCGCGGAGGTTGTCATCGATGGAATCGTGGGTATTGGTGGGGCTGGCGGTCTTCGCGAGCAGGCAGCACGGATCGTGAGTCAGATTCCCGAGGAGGCCATGATCATTTCGGTCGATATTCCCAGTGGCGTTGATGCCGATACTGGGGAAGTCACGGGCAGCGCTGTTGATTCAGACGTGACGGTGTGTATGGGCAGTTTCAAACCAGGACTGATGGTTGACCCGGGTGCAAACATGGCCGGCAAGATTGAATTAATTGATATTGGATTGCAGCGCTACCTTCCAGAGCCGGTGATTGAAGCCCTGCAAGTAGATGATGTTGTGCAGAAATTGCCCTACCCGGAGCGTGACAGTGACAAATATCAGCGCGGCGTTGTGGGAATTGTCGCTGGTTCGGCTCAGTACCCCGGGGCTGCCGTCCTCAGCGTTGCTGGTGCCATCCGAGCTGGCGCCGGCTATGTACGGCTGATCGCACCTTCCTCGGTGATCTCATTGGTTCAAGAGGATTTTCCTGAGGTAGTGGCCACTGAGCTTCCTGAGGTCGAATTCCCAGACTTCGCCCAACAGATTGTTGGGCTAGCCGGACGAGTGCAAAGTTGGGTCGTTGGGCCTGGACTTGGAACCAGCGAACTATCAGCTTCTCTGGTTGACGTAGTTTTGGATTCCGAAGTTCCCGTTCTTCTTGACGCAGATGCCCTCACAATTTTGGCT
>CAIXNN010000011.1 GCA_903920865.1 uncultured Actinomycetes bacterium | reverse complement strand
CTGGCGGACTGACTTGCAGGGCAAATATTTCCAGCATGAGGATAGTTCGTCAAATCGGCAAAGTGGATTTTTCCGAGAGCGAAAAATACCTAATGGGAGGGAGAAGATGCCAACAAGAAATTGGCTGTCTAATTGGCTGTCTGAGATGGGACAGTTAACAGGTAGCGCGGGGATTTCCTTGGTGCGCCTGTAGGGATTCGAACCCCAAACCTTCTGATCCGTAGTCAGATGCTCTATCCGTTGAGCTACAGGCGCGTGGCTGTGAAGCCTGCGAAAGCATACAAGTGAGCAACTTTGTTCATCTCGGCAGGCAACGTCGTGCACTTGCGTTGCTTGGACCAAAGCCCAACGGGAAAAATGTGGCGGAGGTGGAGAGATTTGAACTCTCGATGGGCGATAAACCCAAACCGCATTAGCAGTGCGGCGCCATAGACCGGACTAGGCGACACCTCCCCACGCACAAAGCCGAAGCGATGAGCGCGTGCTGAAGGCTACCTGAAGGACACCGGCCCTTAGTCCTCGGCTTCAAAGCAGGTGTCTTTAACGGCAACAACCGCCGATAGGCTCGCATGGTGAGTCCAAGCAAGCCAGCAAATCGTCGCACTCCGGGCACTAGTAGCGCGCGAAAACTTCTCACCACCTTGCTGTCCTTCACCGCGCAAGAACCCACTCCTACGATCAACGAAATCGCCGCCACTGTTGGGGTGCCTGTTTCGACCATGTATCGCTACATCTCGCTCTTGCGTGAAACCGGGTTAGTCGAGCCCATCGGTGACGGGCGTTTCCGGCTCACCGATGCAGTCGTTGGCCTCAATGCTGCTGCCGACGCAGGTCGCACGAGTTTGCTTGAAGCCGCTAACGCTGAACTGACCGCACTGCGCAATGCCATTGACGAAACCGTCTTGATTGCCCGTCGCGGTGGTGAGAATGCGTACTGCGTTGCGCGCGAAGAATCTTCACATCCAGTTCGCCTCCAATTTGCCGTCGGACAAGCCATGCCTTTGCATTCGGGTTCAGTTGCTCGTGTCCTTCTAGCCAATATGCCCACCAGAGATCGGTTGGCATATCTGGAATCGCGAGAAAGCGAAATTTCAAAGGACCGGGCTGCCCTACTTACTCCCATTGCACTTGATGAACTGCGAAGGGCTGGCTGGGCTCAGTCTTACGAAGAAGTCGACGCGGGCATTTGGGGCTGTGCTGCTGCCATTGAGGTTGACGGACAGGTCATCGCAGCGCTGGGAACAGCTGGACCGATTCATCGCCTTGACGAGAGGAAGCGCAAGGTCGTCATTGATGCGGTGCGTAAAAGTGCGAAGACAATTTCGCTTGCAATGCAAGCTGGTGTCTAAGTTCTGACCGAACAAGGCCTTTAGACCTGGCTCATAGCGGGTTAAATCTGTTCCAATGGATGCATGCGAACTGTCGTGGTCCTGATGCTCCTAGCGTTAGTGGCTACTGGGTGCTCCAAGAAATCCGAACCAATCCAAACACCCACTGGAACGCCCACCCTTACCGATAGCCAAACGCCCACACCAACTGCTTCGACACCAACGCCTAGTGCCACCCCGCAGCCCACAGTTGCAACCACAACGATCACCTTGAAGGTGGTTGGTGGCTGTCGTGACTGCCTCTTCCAGGCCTACACAACGGTGAACGGGGTGACCAAGCCTTACGGTCAAGGTCAAGGCTGGCTAAGTGCGCCACCAAAGTGGGTAGTGCCCACAAAATTCACGCACAACATGTCCTTTGGCTATACCGATCTTCCACCCGATGACATCAATGGGAATCCAACGGTTGTTGTTGTGCAATACCAAGGTGTTGCAGTCGGAACTGTTCTCACCGCCGTTCAAGCTCAAACGAAGAAATTCGGCTCATGGTGTTGGAACGGGACGACCAAGAAGGCGTTCACTATTCAGGTGCGCGCAGCCACCATCAAAGTGCCAAATACGGATCCAACAACTTCGGGCGTTGAGCCTTTGAAGGATCAGGTGTTGGTCTATGCCAGTCCCTTAATCGGCAACGGCGGCACGTTCCACTCGACGTTCTACGGTGGTCTGGGCATTTCCGGCACACCAGAGTGCCCGTAGTCGAAGCAACTCACCAACCAATGCTAAGAAGTCAGTGTTAAGCAGTCAACGCGGCCAGTTCGCTGCGAACTCGCGCAATCGCTTCGTGCGCTGAGGTGAGCATGGACGTCCCGCGAAGATAGGCCTTTTGTGCTTCAACATCATCTTGTATCGCGCGCAGCATGTCGTTGCGAGCCTGTCGAGCTGACTCATCCTTTTCCTGCATGTCCTTAAAGTTCTTCTTCGTATTTGCTTGAACGTATGAGTGACACACTTCACTGCGCACGACTCCGTGAATTTGTGCCGCCTTCTGAGCATCTGCGCCACGAAGTTCGACGGCTTCGATGACATCACCGGCAGACCAGGCGTCGTGGAAACCACTATTCATGCCAAATCCACCCAATGGATTATTCATGTGTGCCGAGTCGCCGGCCAGCAAGATGCGGTTGATGGCAAAGTTTTTCGCAACACGTTGGTTAACCCGGTAAATGGATTTTCCAACGAGTGGGAAATCAACATGTTCGTGACCTAGATCGGCAAGCACGCCGTTGAGTCGTTCTTGAATGCGCTCGTCGGTCACCGCATAGTCATCGGCTTCCTCTGGTCCAACGGCCATCAAACAGCGCCAATGATCGGGCGTCTTGAGAAGAACCATCCACTCATCAGGGTCGGTGATGTAGGCGACCTCAGCTAGATCTTTCATCACATCGCGGAATTCAAAGGTTGTGGACATCACTAAGAATCGTTCGGCAAAAGTCTCGCCAGGGAATTCAAAACCGAAGGACTGGCGAACCATCGAATTTGCGCCATCACATCCGATTAACCAGTCACATTCGACGCGGGTCCCATCGTTCAAAATGGCCACGGCGTAATCTGTGTGGTCTTCGGCGCTAGCAACTCCAGAGCCATAAACCAAGTGTGCATTTGGATACTGCTCAAGGTGTTTGCGAACAATGCGCGTGAACTTTGATTGTTCAAGCTGCAGGCGGTAGGGGTACTTGGTTTCATCCTTGAGAAGTGACAAATCAAGTTGAGCGATAACCCCGCCCTTACGATCGCGCTGTTGAAACAAAGGAACGACTAATCCTTGTTCCAACATGTCATCAATCAACCCAAGTTCTTCACACAGCTCCAAAGTTGGAATGTGAAAAGTCGATGCCTTTGAGTCAACCGAAAGGTCATCTCCCATTTCGAAAATTGTGACGTCTAAACCAGCCTTGGCCAATTTCAACGCAGCTGCCATGCCCACCGGACCAGCACCAGCAATCACGACTTGTTTGCGATCCGACATCAACAATCTCCTCTTTACTGCTTCTCACATAGCGAGAGGTATCCTCTTTGGATGTGAGAGGGTATCAGGTGGGCGTGGGATTGGGCAAGGACGAATAGAGCAACCACGTGCCATTTCGCAGGACCAGGACCTCACGTTCGTATGTGGGCTTCCCCTTTTTGGGAGTCAAGCGCGCCTGGACAACAGCAGCTCCGGTCTTGGTATCAAAACGCACCGTTTCAGTATTGAAGTCCACGAACTTGATATTGCCCAGTGACTTCAAGACATCTTTTTCGCCACCTTGTGGAACGTCAGCAATCGAAGCCA
Organism: uncultured Actinomycetes bacterium; assembly: GCA_903920865.1. Taxonomy (GTDB): domain Bacteria; phylum Actinomycetota; class Actinomycetes; order UBA12327; family UBA12327; genus AcAMD-2. The sequence goes on along the minus strand of CAIXNN010000011.1, from coordinate 20,536 downwards.
AAATCTTGCTACTTGAACCGCTAGATAAATCCGCTGCAAGTTTTTCCAGCTGAGCAGCCGAAGGCCCCTGCTTTGCTTGCGAGCTAACACTTTGAGGGCTGGACAAACCAAAGGCTGCAACAACACCAACGATAAGCCCGACTACTACCAAGCACGCCACGATGACAATCCATCGACGATTCATCATCATGGTGTACCCACCACCTGGTGCCGAATAATTGTTCGACCCTCCTCTGGTGCTACCTGTTGGGCCAATGTTGTCATTGGCCACTCCACAGCATCAATTCGCGTTGAAGTTGTTCATCTAGAACAACCTCGGCTACGTCCTGCGGTTGGCAGTTCGTCCAATATCCGCCCGTAGCCGGTTCAGGTGTTGTACTCCTGACTAGCTGAACATAAGACAAGGCAGGATCAAGATTGGACTGAAAGATCGTGCTGAAGAAAGCCGCTGCGCCGCTGGGCTCAGCTGTTGAATTACCCACCTGATTGCCGCTAGCTACGACCTGCACAGTCGCATGTGAGCCTTGCGTACCCAACTGCCGACTTAATCCAAGAGCGCACGCAATGCGAACAGCCGACAGGGTAGGCAGCGTTAAACCCACTTCGGCACCTTGTGCCACTGCCACCAACTCGCGGCGTTCAACACCACGATGATCTTCAGCGCCCACAACAATGATGCGCAACTCCCGTGGGTTGACCTCAACTAAGTGCTCCTGCAACGCTAAACCTGCTTTGTGTCGAGAAATCAACGCGCGAACATCACCGGACTTATCGGCTCCCGCCCAATCATCAACAAGGACATCAACCCCGCCATAGGCATTGACGAGTCGTTCGGCCAAAGACTGCGCCCCGGAAGCCGTCGTCAGATCCGCCTCAACAACATCAATGCCGGTGTTCAATGTCCAACGAGCAATGGTTTGCGCAATTTCCTGCGCACTGCCCACGTCATTGGTAACCAGTACAACCTTGGCGCCAACTTCAGCCAAATCAGTTGCGACATTGGTGATAGTGCTTGAGCCAACACCGGTTAATACACACACAAGTCCACTGACGTCACGGCGCGGCGGGTTATCGGGATCAACTTCTGGATTCTCATGTCTAAAGGAGGGGAAAGGCATCGCAAGAGTCGCACCAAACAGCGCGATGGCCTGCAGGAGTACGTAGAAACTCACGTTTCCAAATACGATCACATAAGCGGTAGTGATCGTGACATTAGGATTGTGCGCAAGAATAACTTTTCGAATATTCCACTCGAGCACATTGTGTTCGGGGGCGATATAGATATCCCAGTAGATCGCATGCCAAAGTCCAATAAATAGCGACAAAGCCAAGTAACACGTGGCAAAGACTGCAAGTCGATGTCCTAAATCGGCCACCCCAAAGATGCGATCCGCGGTAACAAAAACGGAAGCAAAAATCATGCCTTCGCTCAAGCCCCACAAGATTCCAAAGATAGGCGTCTCTGGAATGACGATTTTACGCCCGTGAGCACGGGTGCCAATGGGCCAAATAATCCAGTAACCAACGACAACAACAGTCACGGCAACGAGCGTGAAGATCCACCAAGCAATGTTGTGGATCTGACCAGGGAAGACAATGGGGTTTTGTGCAATCGTGGAAACTGCACCTGAAATAAATCCCAGCGCCCAAGCAAAGGCAAAGTAAGCACAGGCGCGCATCCAAGCAAGCTTGGGCTCATAACGACGTGGATTGCGATCCTTGGTGTAGCTACGAATCGCGCCTACAAAGCCTGCGCCCACGACCGCTGAAACAACAGCCGGCACAACCTGAGGCGAACCCAGGACCAATGCATTCATGGTTGTTACCGTAGTGGCGAAATACACAGTCAGGAATTAACTGGCGGAGGGCGTGGGATTCGAACCCACGGTTGAGGATCACTCAACAGCGGTTTTCAAGACCGCCGCACTAGGCCACTATGCGAGCCCTCCACCACAAACCGTACCGGTTTGCCCTCCCGGCTGTGCCTGTGGGAATACTCAAGTTGCAATTTCGCCAAACCCACCTATGGTGAAAATGTGACTGAACAACAGGTCTATGAACGCATAGACGTTAAACAAGGATTTGAGGTCCGCAAGTACGCGGCACACGTACTCGCCGAAGTGACCATGGTTGGCCCCTTTGAGCGAGCTGGCAATGCTGGCTTTGGTCCCCTGGTCTCCTACATCAGCGGACGCAACCGCAGTGGAACCAAGGTGGCCATGACCGCTCCAGTTATTCAGGAACCACTGGATGACCCGATGACCTATCACGTGTCTTTTGTGATGCCAGCAGGATCAACGATTGATCAGTTACCGATTCCGGCTGGAAATGGTGTGACGCTCGTGGAGGTTCCTTCTCTGATTGCGGCGGTCTCGCGGTATTCAGGTCGCTGGGGTGAAGACAGTTACAACAAACATGTCAACAAACTTCTCAGCGATATCGAAACTGCTGGATACACCGTGATGGGCAAACCACGCTTTGCTCGCTTTGACCCACCGTGGAAGCCAAGTTTTATCCGGCGCAATGAGGTTGTCGTCCCGATTGCTTAACGTGGGATCGAGCGCGAACTACTCGCAATCAATGCCATCCTTATCGCCGTCGCGATACCAGTAATACTCAGGATTTCTGCCCCGAACGTAAGGGCCATAGCCGGCAGCCTTGGCAGCTGCGCAAGTGCCAAAGCGCGGATCCAGCCCTGAACCAGACTTAGAACTTGAACCCGAACTTCCACTTGAACTAGATGATGAGCCAGCTGGCGCGGTAAACCCAGAAACATAGGTGGGCCCACCACCTGAAGCTGCAGCTTGATTCGGGCAGGTCTGCAAAATTTGATACAGGCCATCGTGCTCGGCCGCGGTTACGTACAGCCCATACTTTTTCTTGACGCCAATTTGCCGACCGGCATAGGCACACCAATACCTGCGATTGGCTGGCAACCAGGTCGCGGCATCGCCATCGCCCTTTTGTCGATTTTGGGTGGAATCAACCGCCAACAACACCAAAGGATCATTGGCATAGGCGATGCGCTTTCCAAAGGTCCAGCTCCTTGCACCGGTTTGCCACGCATTAGACAGCGCAACTACGTGATCGATGTCCACCACGCTTGCGCCTCGGATGTAACGCACGGTTGTTCCGGTGTAGGGATCGGCAAGATTGCCTGAGGTCACGACACATCCGCCGGTGCCGGCACGAAAGGTTTTAGAGCGCAGGTCTCGATTCAAAATGTCATCACGGGTGTCGCAACCATTTCGATCAACATCTGCCCATGCTTGACCAAACTGCGCGCGCGAATATCCGGTTTTGGGACCCCGTCCAGCCACACGCAGGGTTTGAAGAACTGCAAGTGCCGACTTGGCCGCCGGGGCCACCGCAGATGATGGGGAATTTTCGGCTGGCGCTGTTGGCACCTCCTCGGTGCTAACCAGTGGCGCAACAGGTAATGGGGACTCGACGGTGGCCACTGGACTTGGAACCGCGGCGGTTGGGGCGCTAACAGTTGGCTGCGAGCAAGAAGTCAGCACAACCAAGCCCAAAGCCAAGGACCAGCACAGCTTGGCCACAGTCAATTTCCGATTTGTCTGCATTTTCCCTCAATCCACCCGTTGCCCAAGCAGATTACGCGCGAACGGCCGCAACTCCGCCACCAGCCACGGCTAACCAGACTTTTACATGTCTAGACGGGGGAAGGGATCTCATCTGAAATGGGGGTTACCAAGGGGTGGGGGTGCAAGGTATCTTGTTTCTCTTATGTGGCTTCCCCCTCATGGGTTTTTCCCCCTGAGTTCTCATGCGACGCACGATCGCTCGGCGATCGGTGCAGCCGCCACTAACCCACGTCGACCTTTGCTCGTTATTGCCTTCGCTTTGCTGAGCGTGATGGCCGCACTTCTGATTCCCAGCGCAGCCCACGCTGATAGCGGTCTCACGCTGTCCACCCTTGACGTTCGCGGCCAACTTGTCTTCTTCCGTATCACTAATGGAACAAACACGCTGGTATCGCCGACGCTGACCATCACCGGAACCGGTACGGACGGTTCGCCGATTGCCATTTCAAATCTGGCCCTTGGCGACATTCCACCGAGTGAAAGCCGAGCAACTGAGGTTCCGCTAGGGGTTACACCCAAGTCATTGCAGGTAACCGCTGCCACCTCAATCTCGTCCGTGACAAGTAACTACCCACTGGGTCAAGGGCAAATTCAGGAATTAGGTCCGGACGACCAGGCACCAGCGCCGCCGGATCAAGGAAGCTCAGGACCCATCTACATTGTGGCAACTTTGATTGCGTTGTTCTTTGTTCTCTCCACCGCTCGCGTTGTCTTTGTTTCGATTAAGGGTGGCACGCCCACTCGCCCCGCGAAGGTTTCACAGCGCACAAAATTTGCGCTTGCCCGTCAACAGCTCCTCGACCGCAAGCGCGAACCAGACCAGCCCAAGGCCGCGCCGGCCCCTCCCACGGGCCAGCCCATCGGGGCTCGCGTTCCAACTAGTGCTCTTGCTAGCGCTGTAGTTGCAGCCCAAGCAGCACCCGCCCGTCGACTTGCACCGCCATCCCCCGCAAAACTGATTTCACCCGCGGGTGGAGCCCAGAGTGCGGCCGTGGTGACGTTGGACAGGCCGGAGAGCGTTGAGACATTTACCCCACAGCCACCACCGCTACAAGCGCCTGCGCCCCAACGCAAGGCACCGCCGGCTGGTAGCCCAGTCAGTGCTACACCGTTGGGCCAGCCAACCAAAGCGGCTCCATCGGGACAGCCAATCGGTGCTGCACCATCGGGACAGCCAACCGATTCGCCTAGCGCAACGAAGGCACCTAAGGCACCGCCGGCCGGCAAGCCCATCGGCTAGTAGCCACGCCCGTTCCCTGCACTGCACTTCTACTGCCTAAAGTGAGTTCTATGCGCGCCATTGTTTGCTCTCAACCCGGTGGTCCCGAGGTCATGCAGTGGCTCGAGGTTGAAGATCCGATCCCTGGCGTTGATGAGGTCCTCATTGATGTGGCCGCCGTCGGACTAAACCGAGCAGATGTCCTGCAACGAAAAGGTTTTTATCCACCCCCTCCTGGCGCAAGCAATTACTTAGGGCTGGAGTGCTCCGGTGTCATCAGCGCCGTTGGCGCAAACGTCACCGCCTGGAAGATCGGCGACCAGGTATGTGCCCTGCTTACCGGCGGCGGTTGCGCTGAAAAGGTAGTCGTTCCTGCTGGCCAACTACTCCCCGTTCCTGCCGGCGTTAGCTTGATTGATGCATCCGCTCTTCCGGAAATCGCCGCCACTGTGTGGTCAAACGTGGCCATGTTGGCGCACCTTCGAGAAGGCGAAACCATTCTCATTCACGGTGGCACCTCAGGGATCGGCACGATGGCAATCCAAGTAGCCCGCCAACTTGGTGCTCGAGTCATCGTTACGTGCGGCACTCAAGTAAAGGTTCAAGCAGCCCTTGATCTGGGGGCTGACTTCGCCATTAATTACACCCAAAGCGACTTCGCCGACGAAGTCAACACGATCACCCAGGGCAAGGGCGTTGATGTCATTCTTGATGTGATGGGGGCCAAATACCTTCAATCAAATGTTGCATCGCTGGCAGCTAATGGCCGATTGGTCGTCATCGGCCTACAAGGTGGCACCAAAGGCGAAATTGACCTCAACCGGCTGTTGAGTAAGCGGGCTGCGGTACTGGCCACATCGCTTCGGATGCGACCGGTGGCGGAAAAGGCCGCAATCATCGATTCAGTTCGCGAACACCTATGGCCATTGATAGAAAGCGGGACTATCAAACTGGTCATTGATCACTACTTTCCCATTGAGCAGATCGCCCAAGCGCACGAGCGGATGGAAGCAAGTCAGCACATTGGAAAAATTGTCCTTACCCTGCACTGACCCAAGGACACTGAGAGGATGCAAACATGAGCGAATCAACCACAGGCGGCAATCCCGCTGATCCTCAGGTGATCCACATTGACACCGACGGGGATGGCCAACCCGACACTCTCGTGCCCATGCCGCAGGTATCTGATGGCGAAGATGTCTCGGACCTGGTCTCGCAACCAGCTAAGGTGATGCGCATTGGAAGCATGATCAAGCAACTACTAGAAGAAGTACGCAACGCGCCACTTGATGAAGCCTCTCGTGCCCAGTTGCGTGAGATTCACCGTCGATCTATCGCCGAATTAGAAGCTGGATTAGCACCTGAACTTGTTGATGAACTTGAACGATTGACCCTTGACTTCACTGAAGAATCCATTCCGAGCGAAGCTGAACTTCGCATCGCCCAGGCTCAGTTAGTGGGCTGGCTCGAAGGCTTGTTCCATGGCATCCAAACTGCCCTTTTTGCCCAGCAAATGGCAGCTCGGGCTCAGTTTGAAGAAATGCGAAGGCGTGCGCTCCCGATGGGAGCAGGAGAGAACGAAGAGCTTGAAACCGGACCAGACCACCGAACTTCCGGTCCCTACCTCTAATTAATCTGAGCTCAAACCTGCATCTGTGAGAGCTCCGGCTGCAATTCGGCGCGTGATGTAGGGCGAAAACCATCCGGCGTAGCGTCGTTGAAGTTCGGGCAGCATCCAATCACGTCCCGTGACTGTGCCACGGCAGGCGGAATTTCCGCATTGGCAGTAGAACTCGTCGTAATCTTGAGTGTCACAGGTCGCATAGTCAAAGGTGAGTTCTTCACCAGGTGCGACATCGCGCATGGTCACCAGTACTTGCGAGCCCATCAGGCCACAGGATGGTTCACACGAGTGGTTCAACATGTCGCCAGCTTCGGGCGTGGCAGCACCCACGAGAAATAGGTCGTCTTCAATTTGAATGGAGCGGCTGCGTCGGTCTTCGTCGAAGGTATCAAGCATTGAGCGCGAGGTAACAAAACCTCCGAAAGCGGCAATAGTGGTGCCGGCTGGAATTGCAACTTTGGCGTACGAGCCCCAACCCTTTCCACCCGCGGGATTTGCTTCTGCCAGTGGAGAAAGCCAACACATGTCCATACACACCTCATTCGCACGATGCTTGGTCAGTCCTTGCGGTCAAGTCCGCGCAGGTACAGGGTGGTCCGCTGCTCAAATGATTCAACGAAGTAACAATGGTGCCACTAGGCCGGTCAAATGTCAGGGGCGGGTTCAGATTTTTAAGTTAAGAATCTCAACCAAGGCATGGGCCACACCATCTTCGTGTACTGATCCGGCCCGTTCAGAAACGGCTGCGAGCACTGCCGGATGAGCATTGGCTACGGCTAGGGACCGCCCAGCCCACGCCAGCATGGGCAAGTCATTGGGTTGATCACCAAAGGCCAGAACGCCTTCGGGGCCAATTGAACGCTGTCGAGCAAATTCAGCTAGGGCCGTGGCCTTAGTAACTCCTGGTGCGCTGACCTCCAACAAGGTGTCGTTGGGATTGGAGTGAGTAACTGTTGCCAAATTCCCTATGACCTCACCGGCAGCCGCCAAGAAATCATCAACCAGGGGTGCTGACGCAAAACCCCTAGTCGGATCTGGGCCCAACGAGCCAACATTCTCACTTACATCCGCAGGTTCAACTCCGTGATCTGGCATGGGAACCCGCGCCAACATCTTGATGATGTTTCCACCGACAACCAAATCTTCAATGGGGGCAAGCGGCGGGTTATCCGGTGTTGGCCAGCGCGGTATGTAGTGCGGTTCACGACCAAACTCGACCTTTGATCGCCGATTGCCATTGACCCGTTCAACCGCGAAGGCCACGGTTGGCAAAAGTTGCCGCAACCGCATCGCCACTTCAATAGCTTGTTCTTCATTAAGCACATGCGAGGTTTGGATGTGCTCGGTATGAAGATCCATCACTACCGCGCCGTTAGCGCAGATTGCTACACCGCGATGACCTGTTTCTTCAACGATGGGGGCCATCCACCTGGGCGGTCTGCCCGTAACAAAAACTAAATCTCGACCGCTTTCTTCGACTGCTCTAAGCACTGCGCGCGTAAACTCACTGATGTGGCCCTGAGGATTAATCAAAGTGCCATCAAGGTCCGTGGCGACCAGTGCAATCTCACTCACGCAATTGGATCCAACGTGGTGCGATTGCGCATATACGGGCGCAGCGCCGCTGGCAGGGTCACGGAGCCGTCAGCATTTTGATGATTTTCTAAAATGGAAACGATGGTGCGAGGAATTGCACACAAGGTTCCATTCAAGGTTGCAACCGGTTGAGTGTGATCGGCCCCGCGCATTCGAATTCCTAGGCGACGGGCTTGGAATTGGGTGCAGTTCGACGCTGAGGTCACTTCGCGGTACTTACCTTGCGTTGGAATCCAGGCTTCGCAATCAAACTTGCGAGAAGCCGACGCACCCAAGTCACCGGTTGCCACATCAATAACGCGGTAGGGCACTTCCAACAAATTCAGAAAGTCTTTTTCCCATGCCAGGAGCCGTTGGTGCTCAGCCAGAGCTTGGCTTGGATCGACGAAAGCAAACATTTCTACTTTGTCGAACTGATGAACACGAATAATGCCGCGGGTGTCTTTGCCATATGTTCCCGCTTCACGGCGAAAACACGATGAGAACGCTGCGTACCGCAAGGGGAGTTGACTGGCGTCAAGGATTTCATCACTGTGGTAAGCGGCAAGTGGAACCTCAGCAGTTCCTACGAGGTAGAGGTCATCACTTTCTACCCGATAAACATTTTCAGCTGCCTGGCCAAGAAAACCGGTGCCTTCCATGGCAGTGGGCTTGACCAAAACGGGAGGCACCATCAAGGTAAATCCCGCATCAATGGCTAGATCCATAGCCATGTTGACCAACGCAAATTCAAGTTGGGCGCCGACTCCGGTCAGGTAATAAAAACGCGAGCCAGAGACCTTCGCGGCTCGTTCGACGTCAATCGCACCCAGTAATTCACCAATTTCTAAGTGGTCACGTGGCTCGAAATCAAAGGTGCGTGGGGTGCCAATCTCTTCGAGCACAACAAAATCATCTTCGCCCCCGCGCGGTGCCGCATCGTCAACGATGTTGGAAATGCCAAGCACTTTTTCGTTGAATGATGCCGCAATTTCGTCGCGAGAATCTTGTGCACTCTTGACTTGATCGGCCAACGTCTTGGCCTGTGTAAGCAGTGCAGTCTTTTCATCGCCTTGCGCCTTAGCAACATCGCGACCGATCGTCTTTTGCTGAGTGCGCAAGTCGTCGAAGGCGGTGCCGGCTTGACGGCGTTGCTCATCAAGGGTCACGACTTCATCGACAACGTTGACATCTTCGCCGCGATCGCGCACCGAGGCGCGAACAATCTCAGGGGAAGAACGAAGGAGCTGGACATCAATCACGTGTTAGACGGTACACGCGTCAGGCACGAACCATGCCTTAGGACGGCTCGCCTTTGCGGATTTGGCTCAGCCAAGCGTCGGCGTTGATTCCGGACTGACTTTGGCCACCCCGATTGGCCTTAGGCGGGTCACTTGTGGCGCGAGGATAGGAGCCTAGGTAGCGGATATCAGCGCACATTTGTCGAAGACCAACCAACGCCTTGCCCATCGCTTCATCATCCACGTGCCCTTCAGCATCAATGCTGAAGCAATACTGACCCAGCCCATCGCCAGTCGGTCTGGACTCTAAACGGGCCAGGTTAATCGACTGCTTCGCAAATTCCGCAAGGATCTCCAGTAATCCACCCGGGTGATCATCGTGCGGAAACAACACCATCGTGGTTTTATCCGCCCCCGTAGGAGGAGGCGGGGCTTGCGGCTTACGAACAACAACGAAGCGAGTTTGTGCACCTTCAACATCGTGGATTCCATCCACCAAAACTTCAAGCCCATAGCGCGGCGCTGCGAATGCTCCAGCCAACGCAGCATCCCATCGGCCAGCTTGCACTTCGCGCGCTGCATCAGCATTACTGGCAGCAGGTTCAAATACAGCCGTAGGCACATGAGTTCGCAACCATGACCGACATTGTGGTTCGGCGTGTGAATGGGCAGCAACTGTCTTGATCGCATCCAGCGAGGTACCGGGTCGAACCAAGAGTGCGAACGAAACAGGCAAAACGACTTCAGCCACGATCACTAACGGCTCGCCGGTTGCTAACCCATCAAGTGAAATTGGCACCGAACCCTCAACCGAATTTTCGAAGGCAACAACGGCGATATCGACCTCTCCGGAGCGCACCGCATCAAGTTCAGCCAACACCGTGTGGAACGGGATCAGTTCCGGATCTGGGGCCACAACTTCAGTGGCCGCCTTCTCCGTAAAGGTTCCTTCCGGGCCTAGGAAGGCGATCCGGGTCATGCGTCTTGCCCTCGGGCCAAAGCCACTGCGCGCAGTTCTTCTGGTGACAGCGGCTCATCGCTGGCCCCACCAGTGACGCCCTTGAAATAGGCGCGGGTGTCGGCCCGAGCGTGAATGGCTGACAACACCAATCCATCACCATCGTCATCGAGCAAAGCCAGTGAAAACGAATAGCGTCCGCCCATGTCACCAAATGCGTCGTAGCGAACAACAGCTACGTGACGAATCGCATCGCGAAGATCCGTTTGTAATTGCGAAATAACCTGACGTTGCACAACGATGTCTTCGCGTAATGCATCAACGTGATCGATGTGTCTGGCAACAGTTGCTAGGAAAGTTGATTGGTCATCGGGGCCTTGTAAGAGGTCAAGCTCGCGACGTAAACGAGAAAATTTGACTTGGCTGTAGAGGGCAAAAATAAGCGCCAGCGCTGCAATCACGATCGCTGCTAGGGACATGATCTGCGTTGAGTTCACGATCGCAGACCCTCCCAAGTCCTGAAAATTTCTCCGCTTGATTCTTCTCAAGCGTAGTGCCCACGGGAGTAAGGCCTTGGTGCCATCTACGGGGGATGAGATGACACCAAGGTGTAAAGAAAAATAGGACAAATCACTCAGTAGGCGTCACCTCTTTACCCTCCCATCACCAAGTCCTGACGGGGGTTTTACCTTGCACTAGCAAATGATAGGGATATCCCTCTTCAGCCTTCTGAGGTAAACAGCGCGGCCCAGGTGTTGCGATCAACAATCCCGGTAACCGGCAACCCGCTATTTTTTTGGAAATTCTTCACCGCATTTTGTGTTCGGTTTCCATAGATGCCGTCCACGGTTACCGAAATCCCAATATCGGCCAGACGTTGTTGGACAACTTTGACCACATCTCGAACGGATTGTGATGGCCCGATCGGTTTTCCTGGGTAACCAACGATGGCATCATCGATGGGATTGTTAATTTCGTCAGTTGGTGTGTCCGATGGCTGACCAGCGGTTGCTTGAGTCGTTGGCGTGATTTGTGTTGCCGTTGGCTGCGGTGAATTCGTCTCTGAAGCCAGTGGTGGCGATGACGGCTGCTGCTTCACGGTGGGTTGTCCAGGCCCGAGCCAGAACACCCAGATCAAAGCACCCAACAAAAGGGCAATACCTGCGCCAACAAAAACCAACGGCCACGAACGTTGTTTCGCCATGTTTGTATGTTCACCTGCCTTATCTCGAAGGTAGTGCTTCCACGCCGATCAGGGCAGTAGAACTCCCGGGTTCAGTAGGCCCGCTGGATCCAGAGTGTCCTTAATGGCTTGCATCGTGGCGATCTCGGCCGAGCTGCGGGATAGGTGTAGCCACTTCGTTTTATGGACACCAACGCCATGTTCAGCCGCAATCGAGCCGCCATATCTAGCAACCAACGTCAAGACCTGCTCATCGAGACGATCGGCCATTTCGACGTCAATATCGAGCAAATTGATGTGCAGATTGCCATCGCCTAGATGTGCATACACGTGCACTTCGCGCCCCTGGGTATCGGGCAATGTATCTAGTTCTGTCAAGAAAGCAGCGATCGAATTAATCGGCAAACAGACATCAAGTTTGAACGGAATCCCAAGCGTGGCAACTGCTTCTGCCTGTCGATCTCGGTATTCCCACATGCGCGGATCCACCACTGCATCCACATCATCAGGCAGCTCAGGCAGCTCAGCGGTCTCAAGTAAAAGATAAACACGATGCTCGGCCTTCAACGGCTGAGCTAAACCGCACACCTGCCGAACTACTTTCATGCCTTCAGATCGAATAAGTTCGGCAGCAGTTAGGTCACCGCGCGCACGTGCATCTGCCACCAGGGATACCGCCGATTCCACATCTGCAAGACCAATAAAAGTCACGTATTGCGTACCCGGGGCTCGAACCAGGCGCAGTCGCGCAGCTGTAATGACTCCAAGGGTTCCCTCCGAGCCGGTCATCAACTGGCTCAGGTTGTACCCCCCGTTGTCCTTGGCCAAAGGTTCTAACCGGCGCAAAATTGAGCCGTCGACAAGGACAGCTTCAATGCCCATCACCTGTTGTCGGGTATCGCCGAGGCCAACAACTCGCAAACCGCCAGCATTGGTGGCAATCATGCCGCCCACAGTTGCTGAATCTCGTGCAGCAAGGTCAACCGCATACGCAAAACCGGCGGCGCTTGCGTGCGCTTGAAGTCTTGCCAAGCTCACGCCAGCTCCAACGTCAACGGTTTGCGTGGCGCGGTCAACGGTTCCTAAGTGCTGCAAGCGCGTCATTGACAACACAATTGCCTCGTTGTCACGATGAGGAATCCCGCCACCAACAAGTCCGGTGTTTCCACCTTGGGGAACAACAGGAACACCAAATTTTTTACAGGCCATCAAGACTTGCGCTGTTTGATCAGTGTCTGCTGGGCGAACGACGGCTAACGGTTGAGCTGACCAAGCACGCGTCCAGTCGGTGCCAAATGATTGCGTGATATCTGGATCGGTAAGCACATGTTCAGCGCCAACGATGTCTTGAACTGCCGTCAAAAACTGACTCAAAGGACAAACCCGGGCTCACCAGAATCAGTGACAACCGGTCGACCAGCTGCCTCCCACCCCATCATTCCGCCGTCAAGATTGACCGCATCGCGTCCTTGATCAACGAGCCACTGAGTCACTTGGGCTGAGCGTCCGCCCGACTTACAGATCACCACAATTTGACCGTCCGCAGGCAGGCGATTCAAGATCTCGCCCTGTAGCGACATGGCCGCGTGCACTGCGGTGGGTGAATGTCCGGCTTGCCACTCATCATCTTCACGCACATCAACAACAAATGCATCTTGACTGAGTTCGCTCAAAGACAGCGTCGGAACTTTGGGTCCGCCAAACATCATGTGACCTTCTTAGGTAGGAGTCGGAGCCGGAGATGTTGCAGGGGGAGCGGTAGTTGGTGGAATCGTTACCGTTGCTGTTGGCTTCGGTGTACTCGTTCCCGTTGGTTTAGCTGAGCTTGATGGTTTCGGCTTATAGGTTCCACTTGGTCCACCACCAAAATTACCGGTGCTGCCATCAAATCGCTGAATCGGCTGACCCTCTAGGTAGGCCTTTACAAAAGCAGTCCATATTCGCGCTGGGAATGAACCACCAGTTACTCGGGTCATCCCACCTGTGCCGCGAAGGGTCTTTAATCCTCCACTCGGCGTTGACTTTGCCATTGAAACTGCCACTGCAACCTCTGGGGTGTAGCCAACAAACCAGGCCGAAAGGTTGCTGTTTGTTGTGCCCGTCTTGCCAGCGGCTGGTCGACCAAGAGCCAGAGCGGCAAAACCCGAACCGTTAGTCACCACTTTGGTTAAGGCAAAGGTGACTTCATTAGCTACATCGGCGTCGTAGGCCCGCGTGGGATTTGGGCGCTTGGAATACAACAACCCACCGTTGGCATTGCGCACGCTTTCAATCACGTAAGGATCAGTTTGTAACCCACGAGCAGCAAACGTGGCGTAAGCCGCAGCCATATCCAATGTGTGCGGTGACGACGTTCCCAAAACCGTGGTGGGACCAGCATTTAATCCAGCTGTTGAAGCTGGAATCCCAGCACGGATTGCTGAATCAACGACCGCTTCGGGGGTGATTTGCAATTCAAGGTCAACATAAGCCGAGTTCACTGACGATTCGGTGGCTTGGAGCAGCGAAATAGAACCACCCGCGTTATATCCATCAAAGTTATTGACCTTGTACGGTGCGAATCCAGGAAAGGTAAAGGTGCTACCCGAGATGCCACTGAATCGATCCGACAAGGACACGTTATTTTCCAAGGCCGCGGCCAAAGCGAACGGCTTGAAGGTTGAACCAGCCTGAACGGCGCCTTGGGTGGCATTGTTGAACTGATCTTTCAAGTAATCGTTGCCACCGTAAATGGCCAGAACCGCACCGGTACCTGGTTGAACGGCGCCAATGCCAATACGCAGTCCCTGAGCCCCACTCTTTGGCCCTTGGGAATCCACGGCAGCGCGAGCGGCATTCATCGCCTTCTGGTCAAAAGTTGTCGTGATCAAATACCCACCGCGTGCAACGTCATCTTCACTAAAACCTAGTGTTGTCAATTCCCGTCGAGCCATGTCAACTAGGAAACCGTTGTCACCGGCAAGTCGGTTACCCGATGAGCGCGGTGCAATCGTGGGAAATTTTTGGCGGTTACGGGTTCGATCAGACATCCAACCCTTGGTCACTAAACCATCGAGTACGTAATTCCAGCGACCTTCTAAGCGATCCTTATTGGTCTCGGGCGCATAGCCAGCCGGCGAGCGAATCAACGACGCAAGGACTGCTCCTTGCGCGGGCGTTAGTTCAGAGGCCGGAATCTTGAAATAAGCCTGCGATGCAGCTTCAATTCCGTACGTGCCACGACCGAAATAAATCGTGTTCAAATAATCTTCAAGGATTCGATCTTTACTGCGCGTTTGACTTAACTTGATGGAAAGGACCAGTTCCTTCACTTTTCGAGAAATCGTCCGGTCCTGAGTCAGGTATGCATTCTTGGCATATTGCTGCGTGATGGTTGATCCGCCCTGGGTCGAGCCACCAATGAGGTTATTCCAGGCCGCACGAGCAATTCCAGCCGAAGAAAACCCACCGTTGTCATAGAAACTCCGGTCTTCAGCGGCCAAAACTTCCCGCTGCACAGCCAATGGCACATCGGAAATAGAGATGGACGTCCGGTTGGCGTCAGCTACTTGCGCGATAGGGGTTTTGCCATCGTTATAGGTGATTGTTGTTGCTTGCGCCGTCGCGAATTGACTTGCATTAGGCACTGAAACCACGGCGTATAAAACCAAGAAGCCAAGGAAAAACACACCAAGCAAACCCAACCCTGCCACGAGGCTTTGACGCCAGGATGGAAAGAACCGGCTGAAGCCATCGCGCTCAGCGCGTGGATAGTTAATGCGCACTACGCCTCCGCACGCCGACGACGGGGAATTCCTCGGGCAACACCATCTCCTAGGACGAAGGACATCGTCAGGTGGTTCCATTGGCAGTTCTGGCAGACCTCAATCACGTACACACTGAACTCACCGTATTCGTGCGCCATCGGCTCAAGCTCGCGGGTTGCTCGAATGCGACCGGAGAGGTGGCCCAACTGATCACCAAATACATAAGTCAGATGAGTCAGATTCTCTCGCCGGCACACCGGGCACAATCGATCCGTTGCTTCACCATGGTGTTTGGCCGCACGCAAGGTGTAGGGATCAACATCGCACAAATCGCTCCGGAAGGCGCCGCCATGGAAAAGCGCCTCCAAGGCAGCCCTTCGCTGAAGGCCGTACACCACGACCGATCGCTGTGACCACACGCTCGCGAGCGTAAACCCTTTGGGGGCGCAGTCGCCTGAGGCACAGTGCCTATGCATGCCTACGCATGCCTACGCCTGCCCACTCATGGCGTACGCCTGCCGACGCGTGGCCCCTCGTGCCTACGCCGGGCCGCGTCTGACCGTGCCTACTCCGGACCGCGTCTGAGCGTGCCTGACCGTGCCAATGCCTGTCAGTCAAGGCTCCTCTGGCGGGTCAACGGGCGCTCCAATGGGCACTGATATAGAGTTCATTTATATCGTTTTGATACATCATTTCAACCGATCACTCCGAATGCTTCCCCCGTTCGGGTCCACCTGGGAGAGGTAGCCATGGCGCGTTCGAGCGGAGTGCTCGAGTTTGCAGTCCTAGGGCTATTACACGACTCCCCGATGCACGGTTATGAGTTGCGTAAACGGATCGGCAGCGAGTTAGGCACCTTCCGCGCCTATTCCTACGGTTCGCTCTACCCAGCCCTGAAGACTATGACCAAAGATGGCTTGATCGAAGCAGACGACTTCTCCGGGGTAGGACGTCGATCCAAAATTGTGTACACCCTCACGGCCGATGGGAAAGATCGTTTTCAAGAACTGATCAGCCAATCGGGTCCGGCTTCTTGGGAAGACGAAGCCTTCGGCGTGCACCTTGCATTTTTTGCTCGCACTAACAAAGACGTTCGTCTACGCATTCTTGAAGGAAGGCGATCTCGCCTTGAGGAACGACTCGACACTTTGCGCACCTCACTTCGTAATGCAAGTGCTCGGGTAGATAACTACACCTTGGCACTTCAAGAGCATGGTCTGGAATCGGTTGAGCGAGAAGTTCGCTGGCTCAACGAATTAATTGCAACAGAACGCGATGGCAGCCCGTCTTCGCGTCGTACTAAGGCTTCGTCGGACGCCCCGGCGAAGTTTGAGAAATAGGGAGTAACAGAAAATGGGTTCGGTTCGCGTCGCAATTGTTGGTGTAGGTAACTGCGCCTCGTCATTAGTCCAAGGTGTCGAGTACTACAAAGACGCCGACCCCACACAGGCCGTGCCTGGCTTGATGCACGTCCAATTTGGTGACTACCACATCTCTGACGTGGAATTTGTTGCCGCCTTTGACGTCGATTCAAAGAAGGTAGGCCTAGACATCGCTGATGCCATTGGCGCCAGCGAGAACAACACGATCAAAATTTGTGATGTTCCAACCACCGGAATCAAAGTCCAGCGCGGGCACACTTACGACGGCTTGGGCAAGTACTACCGCGAGATGGTCGTTGAATCTGACGCCGATCCAGTAGACATTGTTGCTGAACTCAAAGCTGTTAAAGCCGATGTTCTGGTCTGCTACCTGCCGGTTGGCTCCGAGCAAGCCGCAAAGTTTTACGCGCAATGTGCAATCGACGCGGGCGTCGCGTTTGTTAATGCACTTCCAGTCTTCATCGCTGGCACCAAAGAATGGGCAGACAAGTTCACGGCAGCGGGCGTGCCGATCGTGGGCGATGACATCAAGTCACAGGTGGGTGCAACCATCACGCACCGCGTCCTGGCCAAATTGTTCGAAGACCGCGGCGTTACGGTTGATCGCACCTACCAACTCAACGTTGGTGGAAACATGGACTTCATGAACATGCTCGAACGTGAGCGTTTGGAATCCAAGAAGATCTCAAAGACCCAGTCCGTGACCTCTCAATTGCGTGAACCCATTGCTGCCCGCAACGTTCACATCGGACCGTCGGACTACGTTGCCTGGCTCGACGACCGCAAGTGGGCCTTCGTTCGCCTCGAGGGACGTGCCTTCGGAGACGTTCCGCTGTCCTTGGAATACAAGCTCGAAGTCTGGGACTCACCTAACTCGGCGGGAATCATCATTGACGCCATCCGAGCGGCGAAAATTGCCCTAGACCGCGGCATCGGTGGCCCGATTCTGTCGGCTTCTTCGTACTTCATGAAGTCCCCGCCAGAGCAGTACGCCGACGATGTTTGTCGCGACAAGGTGGAGCAATTCATCGCTGGCACGATCGAGCGGTAACCATCCTGTTCCTTAGAGGTTCATCGTGAGCTACGTCGGTGACGTTGCCACTGTCTTGCGTGGGTCCGGGTTTCGCCGGCTACTCAGCGTTCGCATGGTCGGACAACTTGCCGACGGAGTGTTCCAAACTGCTTTAGCGTCCTATGTTTTGTTCTCCCCGGAACGCCAAGCTGATGCGCGCTCAATCGCAATTTCTTTTGCCATTTTGCTTCTGCCCTACTGCTTGCTTGGACCATTTGTTGGCGTCTTTATTGACCGTTGGAGCCGGCGCCAAATTTTGGTAGTGACCAATTTTTTGCGCGCTGTACTTGTTGCAGTCATCGCACTGATCGCACTCAGTTCTGCGCCTGAAGTTGCGCTCTTGTCCGTCGGCGTTCTCGCCATCAGCGCAAATCGATTGGTGTTATCGGCACTGGGAGCATCGATTCCGCGCGTGGTTGCCCTAGAAAATGTGGTCACCGCGAACGCCATCGCACCCACTCTTGGCACGCTGTGCACAGTCACAGGAGCCGGACTCGGGGTTGGTCTGCGTGCTGTTCTTGGCGGGGCCGGCGACACCAATGATGCGATTTTGATCGCCGTTGCAGCCGGTATCTACCTTTGTGCTGGGGCCTTGGCACTGCGGATTGCCTACTCAGCCCTAGGGCCAGAGCCTTCGCAGGAATTGCCCCCTGCTCTGCAGGCCATCGCTGAAGTTGCTCGGGAGTTGCGTGATGGAATTGGTGCCATCAGGGAAAACGCGGACGCATCGGTGGCATTTGTTACCACTGGCATCCAACGTTTTTGTTTCGGTATCGCCACCGTCTCTGCAGTGCTCCTAGCGCGCAATACTTTTTCAAGTTCAACCAATCCCAATGGCGGCTTAACCGGATTGGCGCAAGTGCTCCTGGTGGTTGGAGTTGGATTCTATGTTGGTGCGGTCATAACTCCAGAGCTCTCTCGATTTTTTGCACCGCAGAAAGTTATTGGCGCAGCTCTTGGCTTGGCAGCTGTCACTGAAGTTGCGATTGCAACACCTCAAACAAAACTTCCACTGCTGATCGGAGTCTTTTTCATTGGAATGGCGTCGCAAATAACGAAGGTCTGCGTGGACTCCATCTTGCAACGATCGATCGCTGATGACTTCCGCGGTCGCACGTTCAGTCTCTATGACGTCACTTTCAATGCGGCTTTCGTTCTTGCCGCCGCGGTTGGTGCTTTTGTCGTGCCCAGCTCTGGTCGTTCGGTGAGCCTGTCGCTGTTCACCGCGCTGCTTTACGCACTGACGGCAACGTGGCTCTTTCGTCGCCCGCGATCAGGGACAACCCCAGCCGGGGCGCATTAACCTCAAGAGCGGGCTGCCCACCAAGCCAGGAGAGCCTCCTGCGCCAATTCCGGACCGATTGGGCCACGATCTAGGCGTAAATCGAGTAGGAACTGATACGCCTGACCCACCTCTCGGCCAGGGGTCAGACCCAAAATTTCCATGATTTGTTCACCATCGAGTTCAGGGCGAATTGCGGCCAGCTCCTCATGGGCCGCCAACTGCGCAATGCGCTCCTCAAGTTGGTCATAGGTTCGCGCCAGAGCCGCGGCTTTGCGCGCATTACGAGTGGTGCAGTCCGCGCGGGTTAACTTGTGAAGTTGTACAAGTTGATCGCCTGCATCACGCGCATACCGACGTACTGCAGAGTCTGTCCACTCGCCTGACCCATACCCATGAAATCGCAAGTGCAACTCGACGAGTTTGCACACTTGTTCAATGTGCTCATTACTAAAGCGAAGCGCCTTCATACGCTTGCGGGTTAGCTTGGCTCCCACAACTTCATGGTGATGAAAGGTCACACGATTTGCACCTTCAAATCGACGAGTCTTTGGTTTGCCAACATCATGCATTAATGCGGCGAAGCGTAAAATAAAATCAGGACCGCTGGTAGGTTCGTGTGATCCCTCAAGGTCAACTGCTTGATCCAAAACCATCAACGTGTGCTGGTAAACATCTTTGTGCCGATTGTGCTCATCAGCAGTATCGACAAGCCCCGCCAATTCGGGTAAGACACAGTCCGCCAGGCCAGTTGAGGTCAGTATTTCTAAGCCTTTTCGGGGGAATTGCGCCATCATCAGCTTGATGATTTCATCACGAATTCGCTCAGCCGAAACGATCTCAATGCGGTCCTTCATCGCGCTCATCGCGCTCACAACAGCAGGGTCAACCTCAAAACCGAGCTGGGCTGCAAATCGCGCTGCTCGCATCATCCGCAAGGGGTCATCACTGAAGGATTGTTCCGGCGTTGCCGGAGTCATCAATCGGGCCGCAAGCAAATCGCCTGCCCCGTTGAAAGGATCAACAAGTTCTTGACGTTCCAAGGTGTACGCCATTGCATTGACGGTGAAATCTCTACGACCCAGATCGCCTAATAGCGTGTCACCAAATTGCACATCGGGTTTGCGAGAATCAACCTCGTACGACTCGCTGCGATAGGTCGTTATTTCAATGTCAACATTGTCTCGACGGCCGGCGATGGTTCCGTAGTCACGACCGACATCCCACAATGCATCGACCCAGCCAGACAAAATCTTGGTGATGTCATCGGGTCTAGCGTCCGTGGTGAAATCCAGATCGTGACCCAGCCGCCCTAAAAGGGCATCGCGAACGCTGCCACCCACCAAGCTCAATGAGTACCCAGCCAGCTCAAACCGGCTGCCCAATTGCTCGATGACTGGATTTGCGGCAATGGCCTGGCGAACTGCGTGTAAGTTATTGGCATAGCCATCTATGAAGGGAATGCAATGTCGCAAGTACCGCAATCGCTCAAGTACACCAAAGAACACGAGTGGGTAGAGGAAGTTTCTGCCAGCATGATCAAGATGGGCATTACTGATTTTGCCCAAGGCGCGCTCGGGGATATTGTGTATGTACAACTTCCTAAGGTAGGAGAGAGCATCACCGCGGGCAAGGTCTGCGGTGAGGTT
>CAIXNN010000010.1 GCA_903920865.1 uncultured Actinomycetes bacterium | reverse complement strand
TGAAATCTTTCTTGATTTCTATGGGGATCCGGCAGGTCAGTGATGATGAATCTCAATCTGCTCATGCTTGATCTAAGGATCAAGGCAACATCATCAATTTCTTGGTTCGTGTGCTTGGTCTTAATCGTGTCCCTCTACGTGTGTTTGTTTCCGAGCATCTCGCATGCGCCAGGGGTTGATCAATTCCTTCAGCAACTTCCCCAAGGCCTGCGGGAGGCCTTCGCTATCCAGGATTATTCAACTCCGGCCGGGTACCTGCAGACGGAAATCTTTTCCGGGCTTGTTCCGGTTGTCGTTTTGGTCCTTGTCATTGGTCGCGGCGGGGCAGCTATAGCTGGAGAGGAAGAAGTAGACCGACTTGAGATTGTGATGGCCCAACCCTTAAGCCGTAACTCGTTGTACTTCTCGAAGGTTGCATCATTACTTCTGACAGTTTTCTTCGCTGTATTTGTTGCGGTCTTTGGAACGATCGCACTTGTGGGGCCACTGGTCTCTTTGCATGTTTCCATCGCTGCGCTATTGGGGATGTGCGTGCACCTTTTCGTCTTTGCTGTCCTTGCTGCAGCCTTGGCATTGGCTGGGGGCGCAGCACTTGGCCACAAAACTGCGGGAATCGCTCTGGCCGGAGCCGTTTTCGCGATCGGTTTCTTGGTGGAAACCATTGGGCGCTCGGTGAGCTGGCTAGCGCACGTTCGGCCGGTGAGCCCGTGGCATTGGTATTCGGGCAGCTCACCACTTCTCAATGGAATCAACTGGGTCGATGTTGGCGTGCTAGCTGGGGCTACCGTGCTGACGCTTGGCGTTGGTGCCTGGCTCTTTAACCGGCGCGACCTGCTTGGTTGACCCGTTTGGAGTAGTCCAAACGGATGAGGAGTTAGGCCACTTGGGGGAATGTGACTGTACCGAGATTTTGGGATCATTTAAGCGTGAGTCCAAGTTCTGATCTGATTCAGGCTCTGCGCGAGGTTGACGGAGTTGCGCAGGCCTCAATTGTTGACGACCCCAACGGGGTGGGCACCTTGCGCCTTGCATTGCGCGACGACGCCGATGAGATCAGCGTGGCGATGGAAGTCAATAAGGTTTTGCGCGAACGCTTTGGACTTGGTGTGGATCCCGATCGGGTAGAAGTCATCGACGATATTTGGCCCGATGAAGTTGACAGTAAAGAGCGTGATGAAATCCAGCGCCGTGAAGTTGAGTTCCGCGACGTTGCCTTCAGATCGCCAGTCAAACCAGATTCCCTTTTGCCGCCCGTTGCAGCCCTGCCCGATTTGAAGGAAGCGGCCGCACCACGTATCCAAATTTTTGCTCCGAGCAAAGTAGTTCCCACTGGCCGGCGCCTTTCTATTCGCCGACTTCAGCTGGTTTCTTCACTTGAGTCCTTGAGCACAACGGTCACGCTGGGCATGGGCTCTGACATCTATGTTGGTCGGGCGCAGGCAAGCCTTGACCTTGAATCGATTCATCAGGCCGTCGCATTGGCAACGCTGGACGCGGTGGGCAAATACGTCGGGAACCTCGCTCGCATTGAGATCGAGCAAGTAAGCGTTTGCCCATTGGGCGATGAATCGGTTGCCTTGGTAGTCCTGCGCCTTTTTGAAGATTCAACAATGCACCGACTAACCGGCGCCAGTGTGGTTCGTCAGGACGTTCGGCAGGCAATAGTTCGTGCAAGCTTGGATGCGGTCAACCGTCGCCTTGAAATTCTCATGGGGAGCAAAAGGCCATGACCACGATCAAGACCAGTGACCTTGAGGTAATCCACGATGTCGATCCTCAGGTCCTAGTTCAGGCCGAAATTCTGGGGATCAAGCCTGCGGATGTTCTGTCCACCATCGTGCTTGATGGCGGTCGTGGCCGCAGAACCTGGCTGGTGAAATTGGCCACGGATAGTTATGTGCTTCGCAATCGACAATTCCTAGGTGATGAAGATGTGGCAACAACAGTTGCCGCTCAAAAGAAAGTTGGACCTGCTGTCATCGCAAGTAATGTGGCTGGTGGTTTGCTTCTCACCCAGTGGATTGACGGGCAGGTTCCGAGCGGCAATGAAATTCGGGAGCACTTCTTACCAGAACTTGCTCAAGCTCTTGCTACTTTGCATTCAATAACCAACATCCATGGGCAGCCGATCACTGAGGTGGTGTCAGGCATTGATCCACTGATGACGCGGGCCGATTACCTAGCTTCCATCAAGCGCGTGCAAAACCGGCCATCGTGGGTAGAGCCGATTCTTGAGCTTGATGAACTTGATGCCATCGGCCATCGCTTAGCTCGCATCGCTGGTGCGCAGCCCATGGTCCTGATCCATGGCGACCCCGTGCCAGGAAATATTGTCGTTGGGCCTGATGGATTAAAATTTGTTGACTTCGAATTTGCTGGTGCTGGAAACGCGTTATATGAGGTCGGCCACGCAGTGGCAGGGCTTCACCTCAGCGGCGATGAGATGGAGGATTTCGCCTGCCATTACGGCGACGCGCAGGCCGCTCCCGTGATTGAGGCTTGGTCGTATCTAGCCGCTCAAGCCTGGGCTGTTTGGGTGGCCATGGGGACTGCACCCGGGACCCAAAGTCCCATGTGGCAAGAGTGGGCTCAGCACGCGACAGTGCGCCTTATGCAAGCCCATCAGGCCGGCAGGTTTGCCCACCTGATGGGCGATTTGGTCTAGTCAATTCAGTCAGCCGGGCGTGCCATGTATGCCTGCCCTTGCCAACCGGCATAAAGTGATGATCTAGCCGACTTCCCCAAGGATGTGCCCGTGATTCGCTTTGATGACGTCACCAAGATTTACCCCGGTCAAACGCGGCCGGCTTTAGATGATGTTTCGTTGGAAATTGAAAAGGGCGAATTCGTCTTTCTCGTGGGCACCTCGGGTTCGGGCAAGTCCACCTTCTTAAAGCTGGTTTTGCGGGAAGAAAAATCCTCAGATGGTCGAATCCATGTGCTGGGCAAAGATCTAGGTCGGCTCAGCCAGTGGAAAATTCCAATGTTGCGGCGCCAGGTGGGAACAGTCTTCCAAGATTTCCGATTGCTGCCCAATAAGACGGTCGCTGAAAACGTTGCCTTTGCCCTTGAGGTTATTGGCCGTCCAGAAAATCACATCGCCAAGGTTGTGCCCGAAGTTCTTGAACTTGTTGGACTAGCAGGTAAAGAAGGCCGTCGTCCAGATGAACTCTCAGGTGGCGAGCAGCAGCGCGTAGCTATCGCGCGCGCGTTCGTGAACAAACCCATGTTGCTCATTGCCGACGAGCCAACCGGAAACCTTGACCCCAATACCAGCGTGGGCATCATGAAATTGCTTGATCGCATTAATCGCACTGGAACAACAGTGATTATGGCCACCCACGATGCGGCCATCGTTGACCAAATGCGTAAGCGAGTGATTGAACTTGAAGGAGGGCACCTTGTGCGTGACCAATCCCGTGGTGTCTACGGATACGCCCGCTGATCCACATTCGTCAATTCTTTTAAGGACCACATGCGCACTCAATTCGTTGTCTCCGAAGTAGCCATCGGGCTTCGTCGCAACCTGACCATGACTATTGCCGTTGTGGTTACAGTCGCGATTTCGTTGGCGCTGTTTGGTGCTGGCCTGCTCATGCGAGCTCAAGTCAGCACAATGAAGGATTACTGGTACGACAAGGTTGAAGTCTCCGTCTTCTTATGCAGCGTTAACAGCGATGCTTCGGCGTGTATTGATCCCTCCACTGGTCGGTCCCAAGACATCACTCCGGCACAACGTTCACAGTTGGGTAAAGACCTCAAGTCGTTGCCGCAGGTTCAAGCTGTCTTTTACGAAAGCAAGCAAGAGGCCTACCAGCGGTTCAAGGTCCAGTTCAAGGACTCACCGATCGCCGACAACGTCACCCCTGAGGCACTTCCTGAGTCGTACCGCATCAAGCTCAAGGATCCGACGCAGTACGCAGTGGTGGCCAGCGCCATCCAAGGGCGCCCTGGGGTTGAACAGGTCCAGGATCAACGAGCCTTACTCGACCGATTCTTTAAATTACTCAACGGGCTGCAAGTGTTCGCCCTTGTGATTGCCTGTTTCCAATTGATTGCTGCGGCGCTTTTGATTTGGAACACGATTCGTGTGGCTGCTTTTAGCCGTAGACGTGAAACCGGAATCATGCGCCTGGTGGGGGCGTCAAACTTCTATATCCAGTTGCCCTTCCTGCTGGAGGGCGCAATCGCAGGCTTAGTTGGAGCAGTCATAGCCAGCTTTGGTCTGATCGTGGTCAAGCACTTCTTTATTGATCAACGCCTTGCCGAGAGTTTCAAATTCACCACATTCATTGGCTGGGGTGCGGTCTTCACGGTAGTTCCGATCTTGTTATTGGTTGGTGCTGGACTGTCAGCTCTGGTGTCCTTCCTGACGCTGCGGAAGTACCTGCGCGTCTAATGGCCAAGGAGCAAGGCCGCAAACTCATCGCCTCAAATAAGAAGGCGCGCTACGAGTACGCCATTGATGAAACCTTTGAAGCCGGCATGATGCTCACGGGCACTGAGGTTAAATCCCTTCGGGCCGGTCGTGCCTCGTTGATTGATGGATATGCCGCTATCAAAGATGGTGAAGTCTGGCTACATGGCATTCATATCGCTGAATACACCGAAGGCACATGGAACAACCATGAGCCCCGGCGCCCGCGCAAGTTACTTTTGCACGGCAAGGAAATCGATAAGCTGATTCAAAAGACAAAGGAAAAAGGCTTCACGATTGTGCCGTTGTCGCTGTATTTCAAAGATGGCAAAGCAAAAGTTGAAATAGCAATTGCTCGGGGTAAGAAGATTCACGACAAGCGCCAAGCCTTGGCCGAGCGCCAAGTCACGCGCGAGACTGCCCGCGCAATCAGTGATGCGCGAAGGAATACACCGCACGCCTAATGCGTTATACCTAAGCGTTACGCCTGAAATGCCTGTCTGCTTGGTGGCGTACCATGGGAACACAACTGAACAGGGGGGTGAACGGTTTCGACTTCGGATGTCGATCCAGGGGAAGCGGGCCGAGGAATTCGGTACTGATCTCGTGAACCATGTGCCGTAAACCAATAAGTGCCGATAACACGCGCACTGGCTTCGCACTCGCCGCCTAGGCGAGAGCTCTAAGTAAGCCCGTCAGCCCGAGAGTGCTTCCGGCTCGGAATCTGGCGTCGCTAGGAAGCTCAACTTCATTGCCGGGTCGCGCGGTGATGAGGGACAATTAACAGCGACTGAGCCTGTCGACGACTTGCCTGTGTGATCGTCGGGGCTAAGAAAAGCGCAGCAGGCTGCGCCCGGAGAAGCTCTGTTCCGGTACCGAAGGACCCGGGTTCGATTCCCGGCACCTCCACAAAAAACGCTTTGCCCATGTTCGGGCAAGGCGCTTTTTTCGTGTGGAGTTGACTCGGGAATCGGGAGGAGTCACCCCTTGG
>CAIXNN010000009.1 GCA_903920865.1 uncultured Actinomycetes bacterium | reverse complement strand
GGCGAACACCGACACACCACCGAAGTTTTCAGCAACTCGGTAAATCATTTCCTGAATCAAAACGGTCTTGCCCACACCGGCACCACCGAACAGACCGATCTTTCCTCCCTTTACGTAAGGGGTCAGAAGGTCAATAACCTTGATACCGGTCTCAAAGGTTTCCGTCTTGGACTCGAGCTGGTCGAAGGGAGGAGCCTGGCGGTGGATTCCCCAACGCTCCTTGATGTCTAGGGATGCAGTGGGAACGTCCAACGATTCACCCAAAGCGTTGAATACGTGTCCCTTAGTGACATCGCCAACCGGAACCATGATGGGGTTACCGGTGTCGCGCACCTGGGTTCCACGCACCAGACCGTCGGTGGGCTGCATCGAAATCGCGCGCACCATGTTGTCACCAATGTGCAGGGCGACCTCAAGGGTCAGCAGGCGAGTTTCACCGCCGATCTCCACGTCGAGCTGAAGCGCGTTGTTCAACGATGGCATCGACTCGAGTGGGAACTCGACGTCAACGACCGGACCGGTGACGC
This sequence comes from uncultured Actinomycetes bacterium, assembly GCA_903920865.1. Lineage (GTDB taxonomy): Bacteria > Actinomycetota > Actinomycetes > UBA12327 > UBA12327 > AcAMD-2. The sequence continues at coordinate 80,593 of CAIXNN010000009.1, read as the reverse complement.
GTGCGACGCGGCCGACTCCAAGTGCTGTGGCAGTGTTTTCCGTGGTGGCAGTCATGTTGCTTCTCACTCGCTCCCTGCGGTGGCATCAGACAGGGCGTCTGCACCACCGACAATTTCGCTGATTTCTTGGGTGATTTCGGCCTGGCGGGCCGCGTTAGCCGCTCTCACGAGCGACTTGATCAGTTCTTCTGCATTGTCGGTGGCCGACTTCATGGCCCGACGACGTGCAGCGTGCTCAGATGCTGCTGCTTCCAGCAAGCAACTGTAAATCAGTTGTGCAACATACTGCGGAAGTAATGCATCAAGCACCGCTTCCGCTGAGGGTTCAAAGTCATATAGTGCGATCGCACCAGTGGGTGCTTTTTCCGTGTCAGCGGCAACCACTGCAAGTGGCAAAATCCGCAAAACGGCGGCTTCTTGAATTCCCATGTTGATAAAGCGCGTGTAGACAACGTGAATTTCGTCTACGCCACCCTCGCTCGCATCGGTGTTGTACGCCGCCAGCAAAGCATCTGCGATCTCTCGCGCTTGTTCATAGGTAGGTGCATCTGTTTGACCTGTCCAACTACCGGCAATGGGGCGGTTACGGAATGAGTAGAAACCCACTGCCTTGCGCCCGAACAAGAAATTGACAACTTCTTGACCGCCTTCTTCCACAAGCAGGCGAGACAAAGCCTCAGCTTCTTTCAAGGCGTTGGTGGAGTACGCGCCAGCCAATCCACGGTCAGAGGTGACGACCAAGACCGCGGCACGCTTGGATTCCACACCCGAGACCAGCAATGGATGATCAATGCTGGCTGCTTGTGACGCAGCAGCACTAACAGCACGACGAAGCTCGACCGCGTAGGGACGTGCTGCATCAACCCGCGCCTGCGCCTTAACAATGCGCGAGGCCGCGATGAGTTCCATCGCGCGGGTGATCTTCTTGGTTGCCCGCACCGAACGAATTCGGCGCCGGTAAACCCGAAGCTGTGCTCCCATTTAACTGATTCCTTAGCGGTCTACGGTGATGCTGGCTTGGTCAACGTCCTCTTGGCCAAGGGCATCCACTGGGACATCCTTAATCAAGAGTTCGCCATTGGCGGTGGTGAAGGTCTTCTTGAACGCATCGATGGCTTTGATCAGCTGAGCAACCGAGTCATCGGACAGTGCCTTGGTGTTAGCAATCTCGGAGACAACACCGGCATATTGGTTTGCGACGTAGTCCAGGAATTGCGCTTCAAAGGCGCCAATGTCTTCAACCGGGACATCATCAAGGCGACCTGTGGTTCCAGCCCACAACGAGACAACCTGACGCTCAACCGAGAACGGTGAGTACTGCGGCTGCTTGAGTAGTTCCACCAGACGCGCACCACGCTCAAGCTGAGCCTTGGACGCCTTGTCCAAGTCCGAACCAAAGGCAGCAAAGGCTTCCAACTCACGGAACTGGGCCAAGTCCAAGCGCAAGCGACCAGCCACCGACTTCATGGCCTTGACCTGTGCCGAACCGCCGACTCGAGAAACCGAGATACCTACGTTGATAGCTGGGCGCACACCCGAGTTGAACAAGTCGGTCTCGAGGAAGATCTGACCGTCGGTGATTGAAATAACGTTGGTCGGGATGTAGGCCGACACGTCATTACCCTTGGTCTCGATGATGGGAAGGCCGGTCATCGAGCCCGCACCGAGTTCGTCATTGAGCTTGGCGCAACGCTCAAGCAGACGACTGTGCAAGTAGAAAACGTCACCCGGGTATGCCTCGCGGCCTGGTGGACGACGTAGCAACAAGGAAACGGTTCGGTAGGCCTCGGCCTGCTTGCTCAAGTCATCAAACACGATAAGAACGTGCTCGCCCTTGTACATCCAGTGCTGACCAATGGCTGAGCCTGTGTAGGGGGCCAAGTACTTAAAGCCCGCTGGGTCAGAGGCAGGTGCAGCAACGATGGTGGTGTATTCCATCGCACCGGCTTCTTCAAGAGCTCCACGCACCGAAGCAATCGTGGTTCCCTTTTGTCCGACGGCAACGTAGATGCACTTAACCTGCTTGTTCTTATCCCCAGTCAACCAGTTATCCCGCTGGTTAATGATGGTGTCGATAGCAACAGCGGTCTTACCGGTCTGACGGTCACCAATAATCAACTGGCGCTGTCCGCGGCCGATTGCCGTCATAGCGTCAACAGCCTTGATACCCGTTTGGAGCGGCTCCTTCACGGGCTGACGCTGCACAACAGTAGGTGCCTGAACTTCCAAGGCGCGACGACCTTCAGCCACGATCTCACCGCGACCATCGATGGGGTTACCTAGCGGGTCCACGACTCGACCGAGGAAGCCATCGCCAACGGGGACGGACAAGATCTCGGCGGTGCGGCGCACCATCTGTCCTTCTTCAATCTTGGTGCCATCGCCCAACAACACCGCACCGATCTCGCGGATGTCGAGGTTCAAGGCAACGCCGAGGAGTCCATTTTCAAACTCCAGCAACTCGTTGGTCATCGCAGAGTGCAAGCCTTCAACGCGCGCGATACCGTCACCGGTCTCAACAACGCGGCCTACTTCTTCGCGGGAGGTCTCGGGCGTGAACGCAGCAACGTTCCGCTCGATCGCGTCTCGGATCTCATCCGGTCGGATCGTTAGCTCGGCCATGTGTCTTCGCTTCCCTCTTGTTAGCGCTAGCGGGTGCCAGCGTGTTGCTTTGTTTGATTAGCCCTGGCCACCCACGAGCAGGCGACGTGCCTGCTCAAGGCGCTGGACGGTAGTGCCGTCAATAATTTCGTCATTAATCGTCACGCTGACTCCACCGATAACGGTGGGATCAACGATGTTTTGAATCTGGACTGGCTGTGAGTAAATGCGAGCTAGAACTGTGGCCAGGCGCTCACTTTGCTGAGCCGATAGTTCTACTGCTGCACGTACTTGAGCCAAGATCTCCTTGCGACGCACAGCCGCAAGTTCAACTAATTCCTCAAGTGCATCATCAAGTCGACGGCCGCGTGGATTTTGCACCGCGTCCTTGAGCAAGATGGCTGCCTCATTTTCAACGCGCCCCTCAACGAGGGAATTAACTACCGCTGCACGTTGGTCACCAGGAACTGCTGGATTCCCAAGCACCATCTGGAGCTCACCGTTTGCCGCTACCGCTCGGGAGAAATCGAACAACTGATTTTGTACAGAATCCAAACGCCCACCGGTTTCGGCTTGGATGAACAACGCCTCTGCACCTAATGTCCCGAAGGCTTCTACGAGGTCGCGCCCACTGGACCAACGGCGGGAGACCACATCCTTGGCCAAGGCCAAAGCAGTTGCCGAGATCTTGCCGGACAAGAGCGATTCAACAATGGCGATGCGCTGAGCAGCTGGACTTCCCGGGTCACCAAGGGATCCACGCAAGGTGGATTGAGAAGCAAGCAGCGTGGCAATAGCCAACATCTGCTCCCCGAGTTCGGCATCGCCAGGATTGGTCGCGAGGACTTCACGAACCGAATCAAGAGATGCACGACTAGCGCCCAACATCAGCGATTGCCCTCCTGTGAGGATGATTCCAAGTCAGCGATGAATCGATCCACCGTGGCACGTGCGCGGGCATCGTCGCTCAACGCTTCGCCAACGACGCGGCTGGCCAAGTCGAGAGCGATGCGCCCAACTTCGGCAGAAAGTTCGGCCTTGGCAGCCAATCGATCCGCTTCCATTTGAGCCGCCGCACGTGAAGTGACCTGTTCAGCAGCCGCAGTGGCTTCTGAGCGTGCTTCTTCAACAATGCGCGATCGTTCCGCCTGAGCTTCGCTGCGAATAGTGGAGGCTTCACCACGTGCATCGGCCAACTGCGCTTGGTATTGAGCCAACGCGGCAGCGGCTTCAGCTTGCGCCTTCTCAGCCTTTTCAATTCCACCCTCAATAGCTGCGGTGCGCTCTTGGAAGGTTGCCTCAAATTGCGGGTAGGCAAATTTCTTGAGCAACCAAAGCAGCACCAAGAAGCCCAGCAACCCAACAATGAGTTCCTCGGTCTTGGGCACGAGAGCAGAAATCGACTCCTCGGCGGAGATGACTCCTGAACTAGCCAGATACGTCAATGACATGGTGTCGGTTTCCCTTTGTGTTTAGAGGAACGCGAAGACCAGACCGATGAGGGCCAAGATCTCAACGAGGGCGAATCCGAGGAATGCGATCGGACGCAAGATGTTGTTGGCTTCAGGCTGGCGAGCAACTCCGCTGACGTAAGCGGCGAAGATCAGACCAATTCCGATACCGGGGCCGACGGCTGCGATGGCGTAAACCAACGGGCCGGCAAGAGTGAACTTCTGTGGATCCATGGTGAGACTTTCCTTTCGAGTGAGCGCGGGTTTCCTTTAGTGCTCTTCTGACATCGCTTCCGCGATATAGAGAGCCGTAAGGAGGGTGAAGATGTAAGCCTGCAGAACTTCAATGAAAGCTTCGAAGGACGTCAGACCAATTGCACCCGCGAGCGAAAACGGTGCCAAGACTTTCAACACCAGATTTTCATTCGTGAGCATGTAGGTGCCACCCAAGGTGAACAAGAGCAGCAGGATGTGACCAGCAAACATGTTGGCGGTAAGACGCAGTGCCAACGAGAACGGACGAACAACTAGCACCTGGAGCAATTCAATCGGTGCTAGCAACGGATAAATAAAGACCGGTAGTCCCGGTGGGAACATGACGGACTTGAAATAGCCGAAAAATCCAGCTCGACGAATGCCGATGCCGAGATAGACAAGCCAACTGCAAATTGCCAGCATCAGCGGGAAGCCGAAGCGAGCAAGGGTTGGAAACTGAATCAGCGGGATGATGCCGAACAAATTGTTGACGGCGATAAAGGCGAAGACGGTGACCAAGAAGGGCACGTACTTTTCAAATCCATGACCGATGACATCGCGAGCTACGCCGTTACGAATGAAGGTGTAAGTGGACTCAACAGCAAACTGGAATCGGCCCGGAACCAGAGCACGTTTGCGAGCGCCCACAGTGAAAAAGACAAAAACAAGGACGGCGGCAAGAACCGAAGCTAGGAGCGGCTTGGTGACCCATTCCACGGCGGTGCCAGGAAAGATCGGTGGGTAGTTGAAATCACCAATGCCGGGTGGAACAAACCCTGGGTCGGCGGTGTGAGCCATTGCCACGATGGTCGAACTCACCAAACCTCCACGTCACACGATCGAAGAACTGCTAACAAATAAAAACGAGCTAAGCCTTGCCGTACCGAACCCATACCAAGTAAAGGCCGAGAACAGATCCCAGCGCTAAACCAATGGGGAAGAAGATGGATGTTTTTAGGAAGTGATCTGCGATCGCGCCGATTCCGCCCCAAGCGAGCAGACCCGAAACCAGATACCCGACAACACCCCATGCCGCTTCAGAATCTGAATCTCCGCGTTTGGAGACCGGACCTTCCTGCGGCACGTGCGGAATCTATCAACTCAAGAAGGACACAAAATCACAGGGTCAGGCACGAACACACACCTGTGACATCGGTCACGGGATGACGTAGGAAATCTTGACCCGAGACCAGAGGATCACGCCTGCAATTGATGCGCCAAGACTGCCAACAATGACTGAAACAATCAGGCTCGGGTGGTCGATTCCTGAGCGATGACGAAGCACCAACAACGTCAGCAACACCAGTAACAACTTCACGACATAAAGCCCGACCATCAAGGCCGAAACGTTCAAGGCCGGCCAACTGCGGGTGCGCCATAGCGCCAGGACGTCAAGGCCAAAAAAGGTGAACACAATCGTCAGGCCGACCAGAGATCCGATCAGGCCTGCGCTCCCCTGCCCAAGGGTGCAGCCAACGATCAAAATCGCAGCCAGCACAACAAGGCTCAGCCCGATGCGGCGAACCAACGCTGAGTTGTCAGCCTTTGCCTGTGAAGGCAAGGAGTCGTCGTAGAGAAAACTCACTGAGCGCCTTTACCGGATAACACGGTAAGGACACTGCGCCAGACCACGCTTAGGTCAACCCACGGTGACATGTGGCGCACGTAGTACAAGTCATAGGTCAACTTTTCGATTGTTGCTTCAAGGTTGTCGGCGTATCCGGAGTTGACTTGGGCCCAACCTGTGATTCCTGGTCGCACCAAGTGTCGATAACGATAGAACGGAATGACCTCTTGAAATTGCTCTGCGAACAAAACTTGTTCAGCTCTGGGTCCTACCAGGGACAGATCGCCCTTGAGAACATTAAGCAGTTGAGGAACTTCATCAAGACGCGTGCGCCGCAAGAACTTGCCAATGCGCGTAATGCGCGGGTCGTCCTTGATCGTGAATTGGGGACCATCCTTATCAGCGTTGACCACCATGGTCCGAAATTTATAGATCGTGAATGGCTTGTCATCTTTACCCACTCGCACCTGGCGAAATACCACTGGACCACCGGAATCAATCACGATGGCCAGGGCTGTCAACGCCATCACGAGCAACCAGGCAGGCGCCATAATTGCCGTGAATATGACCTCTAAGAGCCGCTTGAACGGTGCGTAAAACGCTCTTCGCCCTAGCGGGACGCTGATCTCCCATCCTTCGGCCAAGTGCACGAGCGGAATTCGCTCGGTGTGCTCTTCGTAGGTTTGACTAAAGGGACGAACTTCGAGACCAGCCAGGGTTGAGGATGAAACAAAACTTGCCATTGAGTCACTGAGCACCGCACGAAGATCAACGACCAATGTTGTATCAGAAGGTAACGACTCAGGTGGGGCGCTTGATTGCGGATCAAGCACGCTACTTACCAGCGCGTGTGGCGCAGCTGCCAAGTCAGCGACCAAATACTGCTCATCGGTGATGACCACCATCGGCTCAATCCACGGCACGGTACGGCGAAGCGCTCGATGCAGCACCGCAATGACCAACCAGATCGCCAAACTCAAGAAAACAAATTCGCGAGAGAAATAGGTACGCAGTAAGAAAGAGCCAGCCGCCACCACTGAGATGGCGATGGCCAAAGTAAACAGGGCATGCCCATAGTTGGGGCGTGAGAGTGCTGGGTCGATGACCCGCAGGGCCAACCAGGAACCCAGGAATACGCCCAAAATCAAGAGCCCCAGCATGGGACGTGGGTTTTGACCAACGAGAAGCTTTGCCTGGGTGAGCCAGGCGACGTTGAACACCCGAATCGACGCAAGAACTAACCCCACCGCCAGCGCAATGAGATCAAGAATCAAGGTTGCAACAACAAACCTTGTGCGTTGCCTCATGTATCGCCGTTCGTCGAAGTGGTGTGCGACAAGCCCATGCTAACCAACCGAAGGCTAATTACCGGCGTATGCCGGATGCTTCCCAACCAAAGCTGAAACCTCTTCAGCAATTGTTGCGCTCTGCGATCCATCAACGTCTCGCACAGAGCGTCCAATCAGATCAGCAACAACGCTCATGTCTGCTTCTACGAGACCTTGGGTGGTCACAGCTGGTGTTCCAACCCGAATGCCAGAAGAGATCATCGGTGGTTGTGGGTCATAAGGGATTGCATTTTTGTTCAAAGTAATACGAGCCGCGTCGCATCGAGTTTCTGCATCCGCTCCCGTTACTCCGATACCTTGAAGGTCAATCAAGGCCAAGTGCGTATCGGTTCCACCGCTAACCGGACGCATCCCTTGCTCCGCCAATCCAGCGGCGAGCGTTTGTGCGTTGGCAATGACCTGCTTGGCATAGGTCTGGTACTGCGGCGAGGCAGCTTCACGAAGCGCAACAGCCTTTCCGGCAACTGCGTGCATCAATGGCCCACCCTGCATGAAGGGGAAAACGGCTTTATCGATCTTTGCGGCGTGCTCTTGTTTGCATAAGATCATTCCGCCGCGTGGACCACGCAACACCTTGTGCGTGGTGAAACACACCACGTCAGCAAATGGCACCGGGCTTGGAATGGCCTTGCCAGCCACCAGACCAATGAAGTGGGCTGCATCGACCATCAAGATCGCACCAACCTCGTCTGCAATGGCGCGAAATGCGGCGAAATCAATCAGGCGTGAGTACGCAGTGGCACCACAAATGATCATCTTTGGACGGTGCTCAAGGGCTAGCGAGCGCACCTGGTCATAGTCAATGAGTTCATCGTCTTCACGTACTCCATAGGAGACGGTGTTAAACCACTTACCGCTGAAGTTCACCTTTGACCCGTGCGTTAGGTGACCACCGTGAGGCAATGACATCGCCAAGACAGTGTCGCCTGGTACAAGAAAAGCTGCATAGGCGGCAATATTCGCGCTGGCACCAGAGTGCGGCTGAAGGTTTGCGTGCTCGGCTCCAAAAAGTTCCTTGGCGCGGGTAATTCCGATGGTTTCGGCTTTATCGACTTCAGCACATCCACCGTAGTATCGCTTGCCTGGGTAACCCTCGGCATATTTGTTACTCAACGTGCTACCAAGGGCGGCCAACACAGCCGGGCTGGTGAAGTTCTCGCTCGCGATGAGTTGCAATCCCTCACGTTGACGATCAAGTTCAGCCAAGAGCACGTTCGCGATTTCAGGGTCTTCACGATTTAGTGCGTTGAAGTCAGGTCCCCAAAAGGGAGCGTGATCCATGTGAACTCCAATGACGTGTGAGTGAGCGTAAATGTGAGTCTAGGACGTAGGCGAAGTAAGAGCATGAACCGGCAACGTCGTCTTAATCACACCACTCACTCCAGTACCACCAGGTCACTAATCACTGCTCGGATCTGGTCTACAGTGACGCCACCAGCGCGAACCAGCGTCGGTGTTGAACTAGTGAGATCAACAATTGAACTTGGTGGAGATGGAGTTAATTCACCATCATCCAAGATCAAATCCAACGACTCAAGCTCGCCAAGTACCTGCTCTGCCTGGGCTAGCGATGTTGGAGCAGGCAGCCCTAATCGATTTGCACTCATGGCGGCAACCGGTCCGGTGCGCTCTAACAATTCCAGCAAAAGCGCGCTGCTTGGCATCCGCACGCTGACCGTCCCCAAGGTTGCACCAAGATCCCAAGCAAGCGTTGGGGCACTACGAAGAATCAGAGTCAACTCACCGGGCCAAAATGCATCCATCAGTAGGTGGGCATTGCTATCCATCTCATAGACAAGCCCAGAAACAGTTGTCGAGGAAGCAACGAGCACCGGAACTACACTGCTGCGATCTCGACCTTTGAGCTTAAGTAATTCACCGACTGCATCTGGATTAAAAGCGTCGGCGATAAGCGCATAGCTGCTATCGGCAGGAGCCAGCACCACCCCACCACGATTGATTAATGTTGCGGCCAATCCCAAGGCGCGCTCGCGCTCTTGCCGGTCAGAACATCGATAAACATTAGTCATCAATCTCAGCTCGCAACCGCGGTCGTGTAGCGGGGACGATCATTGAAGTCGCGATGATCCATGATCTGACTCCACGCTGCGCCGCTTGCGTTGCGCGCACTGGCCAGCAAAAGCGGCAAGGACTCCCCCTGCACATCGGCATGCTCAATTACGACCAATCCGCCTGGTTTAAGTAAGCGGGCCGCATTGGCTTGAATGCCCCTGATGACCTCTAAGCCATCGCTGCCGCCCCACAGGGCCAAGGGGGGATCGAAGTCAAGAACTTCGCGATCTCGAATTGTTGCCCCCAGCGGAACATAGGGCGGATTGCACACCACAACATCTACTGCCGACTCAAGTTCTGGCAAGGCGAGAACAGCATCAGCGTGATGGGCTCGCACCCGCGAACCGAGGTTCAACAGTTCCACATTCTTTTGCAACCATAGGTAAGCATCGTCATCGAGTTCCACTAACTCCACGCGTGCTGTGGGATTCATCTGCGCAATAGCTAATCCGATGGCCCCAGAGCCGCTACACAAGTCCACGACCAAGGGATCAACGAGCTCACGCAGGTGCGCATTCGCGCGCTCAACGAGCAATTCTGATTCAGGTCGCGGAGTGAAGACCCCGGGCCCAACCGATAACTCAATGGTGGCAAATGCTGCCGTCCCAGTGATGTGTTGCAGGGGAACCCGCTGCGCTCGACGATCGACCAGGACCAGAACAGCGTCAACTTGTTCCTGCGTCAAACTCACATCCAAGGCCAACCAGGTTCGAATCGCGGAGCGTTCGGCATCCAATACAAAACTGACCAGAACCTCGCTGTCGTGGCGAGCTGACTCGATTCCGGCTTGAGCGAGCCTTTTCTCACAGTCTCGCAACACCGAATTCAGGCTTAGCTCGGCTGTACTCATATTCAGCTCTGACCAGACAATCGAGCAGCGTTGTCGGCATCAAGACATGCCTGAACTACTGCATCAAGGTCACCGTCGAGTATCTGGTCCAAGTTGTATGACTTGTAGTTGACCCGGTGATCACTGATCCGATTTTCCGGATAGTTGTAGGTGCGAATGCGTTCCGAGCGATCGACGGTGCGCACTTGAGATCGGCGAACATCGGAGGCTTCTTTGTCTGCGGTTTCTTGGGCAGCTGCCAGCAATCGGGCGCGCAAAATACGCATCGCCTGCTCACGGTTTTGTAATTGTGACTTTTCATTCTGGCAACTGGCCACAATCCCGGTCGGCACGTGGGTAATGCGAACTGCAGAATCTGTGGTGTTCACGCTCTGACCGCCAGGTCCCGACGATCGATAGACATCAATGCGCAGATCGTTGGGGTCGATGGTGATTTCAACATCTTCAGCTTCGGGCAGGACTAAGACGCCAGCGGCTGAGGTGTGCAGGCGACCTTGAGATTCGGTCACCGGAACTCGCTGCACTCGGTGCACTCCACCTTCATACTTCAACCGCGCCCAAGGGCCTTGGCCTAACTCTGCGATGCCTTTGGATTTCACGGCAATGGAAATGTCTTTATACCCGCCGAGGTCAGACTCAACGGCGTCAATGATCTCCGTCTTCCAGCCACGACGCTCGGCATAGCGCAGGTACATCCGAACCAGATCCCCCGCAAACAGGGCAGACTCATCGCCACCTTCGCCAGCTTTGACCTCAACGATGACATCCCGATCATCATCAGGATCACGCGGAATGAGCAATTCGCGAAGTTGACCTTCGAGCTCTTCGCGTTGTGCATTCAGGGAAATAATCTCCTCGCGAAAGGATGCGTCCTCTGCCACGAATTCCTGTGCAGCAACGATGTCTTCGCCCAGTTGCTTCCACTGCTTGAAGGCTCGCACGATCGGAGTCAGTTCGGCATAACGACGATTCAAGGTTCTGGCTTTTCCTTGATCAGCATGAACGGAAGGGTCGGCGATAGCGCGCTCAAGTTCAGCATGTTCAACAACTAGTTCTTCAATGTGATCAAACATTGCGCTCACCTCCCACGTTTCTGAGGATAATCATCGGACAAAACAACAGCGCCGGATGCGCCGTGATTCCACGGGCATCCGGCGCTGCAGACAATCTACTCGCTGGGGGCTTTGCCGAAACGCTTCTCGAAGCGGGCAACGCGACCACCGGTGTCCAAAATCTTCTGCTTGCCGGTGTAGAACGGGTGGCACTGGCTGCAGACATCAGCATGAATCACGCCATTGTCGGCCGTGCTGCGGGTTTCAAACGTTGCCCCACAGGTACAGGTGACCGTTGTTTGCGAATACGCAGGGTGAATGTCGTTCTTCATGACTCTCCTATCAAGGTTCCGGATCGATCGTGCAGGGGCGCAGACCGTGAACCGGAACTGTTCATATTGTGCCAGCCGTTGTATGGCCTATGACCAGCGGGCTAAAAACGCTTTAGTCCTCGTCCGACTGCCCAGGACCAGCCGGAGTCGTCTTTTGTACCTGAAGCAAGAAGTCATAGTTGGTCTTGGCCTCACGCAATCGGCTGAGCAACAACTCAATGGCCTGCTGCTGATCCAAGGAATGCAGGACTCGACGAAGCTTCCAGGTGACTTTGAGCTCGTCGGGAGCCAACAAGATTTCTTCCTTACGCGTTCCCGACGCATCGACATCAACGGCGGGGAAGATGCGCTTATCGGCCAAGCGACGGTCAAGTTTGAGCTCCATGTTTCCGGTGCCCTTGAACTCTTCGAAGATCACTTCGTCCATTCGCGATCCGGTGTCAACCAAGGCCGTGGCCAAGATTGTCAACGAACCACCATTTTCGATGTTGCGAGCGGCACCGAAGAATTTCTTTGGCGGATACAAAGCAGCCGAGTCCACACCACCGGAGAGGATTCGACCACTGGCGGGAGCGGCCAGGTTGTAGGCGCGCCCCAACCGAGTCATCGAGTCCAGCAGGACGACCACGTCATGGCCAAGCTCCACTAGGCGCTTAGCGCGCTCAATGGCCAACTCAGCAACGATGGTGTGATCTTCAGCCGGACGGTCAAAGGTGGAGGAAATAACTTCACCCTTTACCGAGCGCTGCATGTCGGTAACTTCTTCTGGACGCTCGTCCACCAAAACCACCATCAAGTGACACTCAGGATTATTAACGCTGATCGCATTGGCAATGGCCTGCAGCACCATCGTCTTACCCGCCTTGGGTGGGGAGACGATCAATCCACGCTGACCCTTACCGATAGGGGCAACAAGGTCAATGACACGTGCGGTCATGTTCCCAGGCTCGCCCTCGCCCTCGAGGCGCAAACGCTCTTGCGGGTAGAGCGGCGTGAGCTTGCTGAACTCAATACGGTTCTTGGCCAAATCCGGTTCAACGCCATTAACCGAGTCAATGCGAGCGATGGCATTGAACTTGTCGCGACGCTCACCCTCAACTTGTTGGCGAACAACGCCGGTGATGGCATCACCCTTACGCAGGCCAAATCGACGAACCATTGACAAGCTGACGTAGATGTCGTTGGGACCAGGTAGGTAACCAGAGGTCCGAACAAATGCGTAGTTGTCCAAGACATCGAGGATGCCCGCTACTGGGAGCAGAACATCATCTTCTGAAATTTCGGGTTCGGAATCTCCAAATTCACGGCGTGGGCCTCGGGGCGAACGGTTATCGCGGAAGCGATCGCGACCACGACGGCGGCGACTATCGGCATCGTTGCGGTTGTAGCTCCCACCCTGACGGTCCCGGTTGTTATCCCGGCTGTTATCCCGGTTGTTATCCCGGTTGCTGTCCCGGTTGTTATCCCGGTTGTTATCCCGGTTGTTATCCCGGTTGCTGTCCCGGTTGCTGTCCCGGTTGTTATCGCGGTTGTTGCGATCCCGGTTATTACGGTTGTATCGCTCTGAACCAGTCGAGCCCGAGGATGGCGACGAATCGGTAGCCGCAGCTGCCGAAGTTGATTCGCTCTCGGATTTGGGGGCCGATTCTGACGTGTCCGATGCCCCGGCCGCACGCGAACTCGTGCGTCGAGTCCGGGTGGCGGTTGTGGAGGACGCTGAGGATTCTGCCGAAGCAGTCGATTTTGATGATGCAGATGATTTTGACTTGGCGCCCTGATGCTTCGCAATTGCAGAAACTAGATCGCCCTTACGCATGGCTGAGGCTCCAGAAATCCCGAGTTTGCCCGCGAGCGTTTTGAGCTCGGGCAGCAACATCGTGGAGAGACCATCAGATTTAGATGTGTTGGCCACTTATGACCCTTTCGAATTTTTGTTTCCCCTACGAATCGGCCTGACAAAGGTGCTGTGAGGCACTCACCGTGCGAGAAACTAGTGAGTGGAAACCGCAAGCCAAGAACAACTATGCGGTGGAGTATCCGTTCTAAGCTCATCGGTAGAAAAGGGAAGTTTTAGCTTGATGAGCGGGCCATATCAGAAATTTCAATTGACCTGAACGCGATGTTTGAACCATAACACGCCATGGCGGCGGGGGTGGCCAAAGGGGCAAAACGGGGGAAATTAACCGGAAATGATCGCTGCGCCGGCGGGGCTTACCGGCAATGCCAAGGCACTGAAGTCAGGACTTGCCGATGCGATCTGAGCTATGGCTGTTTCGTGCTCTGCGCTCACAGCCAAGGCAAGAACACTGGGTCCAGCTCCACTAATCGTGGCTGGCACACCGGCTAGCCGAAGGCGATCCATCAATTCAACCGAGGCTGGCATGGCTGGCCTGCGTTGCTCTTGGTGAAGGTAATCCACGGTGGCGTCAAACAGGTTTGACGGATCGCGGGTAAGTGCATCCATCAATAACGCTGCTCGAGCAGAGTTCATTGCTGCATCGTGATGCCAGATGTGGTCAGGCAAAATTGCGCGTGCATGTTCGGTCTTGACATTGAATGCGGAGATAAAGACGGTCGGCTTGATTGATTCGTGGATCTGCCGATTCAATGAATGAACAGGGTTTCCCCAGGAAAGCACTAACCCACCGAGCAGACAAGGCGCGACATTGTCAGGGTGGCCTTCAAGATCAACCACAAACTGCAGCAAGTCCTGATCCGACAGCAATTGATCACCGTCAACTACTAGGCCCCGAGCAAGCAATGCGCCGGCAACAATGGCTGCAGAGGAAGAACCCAGACCACGGGCTTGCGGAATGGCATTCACACAATGCAGGCCAACAATGGGCGCAGCGATGTTCATCGCGGCAAAGGTCTTGTGCATCGTGGCAATCACTAGGTGCGAATCATCAAGGGCAAGTTCGCCTGCGCCTTCACCCTCAACCACGATTGTTCCCACACCAGAGGTGACAACTGCGCTGACTTCATCAAAGAGTTCAAGGGCCAGGCCCATAGAGTCGAATCCCGGACCCAAGTTGGCCGAGGTCGCAGGTACTCGAACCGTGACCGGTTGTTCCCAAAAGGCCATCGGTTTAGTCAACTAAGCCAAGTTGGAGAGCTGCTGCGCGCGCATCAACGGCAACGGTGATCGGAGCTGGCGCTCCGGCAATGGCCCACTCTGGGTCCTTAAGACCATTGCCGGTAACCGTGCAGACAATGCTTTGACCAGGATCAACCAAACCGGCTTCCAAACTTTGGAGCAGTCCAGCAACGCTGGCGGCTGAGGCTGGTTCAACGAAAACGCCTTCTTGCGCAGCAAGTAGACGGTAAGCGTTGAGAATTTGGCGGTCAGTCACGGCGTGGATCAATCCACCCGAGACATCGCGCGCTTCTTCCGCCTGTTGCCACGAGGCAGGGTTACCGATACGAATGGCCGTTGCAATAGTGGACGGCTTAGCAACGGGGGCGCCATTGACGATCGGTGCAGCACCAGCTGCCTGGAAACCCCACATCCGTGGTCGCCGAGATGCAAGACCATCCAAGGCGTATTCGCTAAAGCCTTTCCAGTACGCCGTGATATTTCCAGCGTTACCCACCGGCAGGCAGTGAATCTCTGGCGCATCGCCGAGCATGTCCACAATTTCAAAAGCAGCAGATTTTTGTCCCTCAATGCGATCGGGGTTCACGCTATTGACCAACGCCACCGGATACTGGTCAGACAAATCACGAGCGAGCGTGAGGCAGTCGTCAAAGTTGCCCTCTACCTGAAGCAACCGAGCACCGTGTGCCAAAGCTTGCGACATCTTGCCCAGAGCAATCTTTCCTTGGGGCACCAAAACCGCACACACCATGCCGGCCCGCACTGCATAGGCAGCCGCGCTGGCACTGGTATTGCCGGTCGATGCGCAAATCACCGCTCGGGCACCAGCCTCTGCAGCCTTGCTAATAGCCATCGTCATACCGCGGTCTTTAAACGACCCGGTCGGATTGGCGCCTTCGACCTTGAGCCAAACCTGGCAACCGGTCAACTCAGAAAGCACGTTCGCGCGAACCAGCGGGGTGCCGCCTTCGCGCAAGCTGATGATCGGCGTCTTATCGGTCACCGGCATCCGGTCGCGGTACTCCTCAATAACCCCGCGCCATTGCGGAGATGCGTGAGTGCGAGTGGGGGTGGCAGTCATGGACTAAGCCTAATCCCCAACGACTTGCATGACAGTGGCCACATCTCGAACAGCATCAAGGGCCCGAAGCGACTCAACTGTGGCCACAACATCCCAGGTGCGCGCCACGTGAGTCACGATCACCAAGGACGCATCATCGCCGCGGCCATCCTGACGCAAGGTTTCGATTGACACCTTGTGCTCGGCGAAGGTGCTGGCCACTTGAGCCAGCACTCCGGCGCGATCGTCAACATCGATGCTGATGTAGTGCCTACTGCGTGCTGCACCGGCTGGTGAAATCGGTAACTGCGCATACACAGATTCACCTGGCGAGAGGGCGCCTTGCACCTTGTTACGAGCAAGTGCCACGACATCTCCTAGAACTGCCGAGGCAGTCGGGGTGCCGCCAGCGCCGCGGCCATAAAACATCAATTGGTCAGCCGCTTCTGCTTCAACGAAAACGGCATTGAAGGATTCGCGCACACTGGCCAACGGGTGAGTCCGAGGAACCATGGCTGGATTCACGCGTACGCCGATTCCGCCATCGTCAGCTCGCTCAGCAACGGCGAGCAACTTAATGACATGGCCCATGGCTCGAGCAGAGTCGATGTCGGCCTTACTGATTTTGGAAATGCCCTCAGCCTGAACATCGTTGATGGTGACTCGGGTATGGAAGGCCAGCCCAGCCAAAATCGCAGCCTTAGCGGCGGCGTCGTGACCTTCAACATCGGCCGTTGGGTCTGCTTCGGCAAAGCCGAGCGCCTGGGCTTCAGCCAAGGCATCCCAATAGTCAGCTCCGGACTCATCCATCCGAGTCAAGATGTAATTGGTAGTCCCGTTAACAATTCCTAGAACCCGAACAACCTTGTCGCCAGCTAGGGATTCTTTGAGTGGGCGAAGAAGCGGAATCGCACCACCAACGCTGGCTTCAAAGGCCAGGTCAACGCCGTGTTGGGCAGCGGCATCGTGCAAGGCTGCACCATCGTGGGCGAGCAAAGCCTTATTGGCCGTGACCACGCTGGCTCCCCCAGCGATGGCAGCGAGAATGAATTCACGCGCAGGATTAATGCCACCGATCAACTCAATAACAATGTCTGGCTTGATTCGTGCCATTAACTCAATGGCATCTGTGGCGAACAAATCATGAGGCAAGGAATCCGGTGCGACAGCAAGGTCATGCACAGCAATGCCGGCTAGTTCAATTCTCACCCCGGCGCGTTGCTCAAGGTCACTGGCATTTTCATGCAACAGCCGAGCGACCTGCGAGCCAACAACACCGCAACCTAAGAGAACTACCCGAAGAGGATCCACCCGCTAAGACTACGGCACGAACGGATGCGAATGGCTCAAGGATTTCAGTCAACATCCAAAGCAAGGATGTCTTCAACACTTTCGCGACGCACTATGAGGCGGGATGCATCAGGGGTCACCGCCACCACGGGTGGTCGGGGCACATGGTTGTAGTTGCTGGCCATCGAGCGGCCATAAGCTCCAGTGGCGGCAACTGCGATCAAATCGCCCGGAGCTAGGTCACTGGGCAACCATGCATCGCGCACCACGATGTCACCGGTTTCGCAGTGCTTACCGACGACGCGAACCAACATCGGTTCAGCCGCACTTGCGCGCGAGACCAACGAACATGTGTACACAGCGTCATAGAGCGCTGTCCGAATGTTGTCACTCATGCCACCATCAACGCTGACAAAGGTGCGGGTGATGCCATCAAGATCAATGGGCTTGATCGTGCCGACCTGATAAATGGTCATGGTGGTTGGACCTGCGATGGCCCGCCCTGGTTCAACAACAATGCGGGGCATTGCCAAGCCGCTGACTTGACATTGCTCTGCCACGATCCCGATCAGCTGCTGTGCAATCACCTGTGGTGCGAGTGGATCATCATCTGGCGTGTAGGCGATACCCAATCCCCCACCTAAGTCCAGCATTGGAAGCTCTACGGAGCATTCATCGCGCACTTGCACCAAGAATTGAGTTAAGCGATGCGCCGCAACCTCAAAACCTGAAGTGTTGAAGATTTGACTTCCAATATGTGAGTGCAAACCTTGCAAGCTCAAAGCCGAAAGCTTGTTTACTCGCTTAATGGCCTCCAATGCCTGGCCACCGGCTAGTGAGAAGCCAAACTTCTGATCTTCATGAGCCGTAGCGATGTACTCATGGGTATGGGCCTCGACACCAACCGTGACCCGGATCAATACCGCTTGGACTTTGCCTGCCTGCGCCGCAATATGCGCTAGACGAGCGATTTCTTCAAAGGAATCAAGAACAATCAGCCCGACGCCGGCTTCAACTGCCTGAGTGAGTTCGCCCTGCGACTTGTTATTGCCGTGCATCAAAATTGCAGCCGGATCAAACCCTGCGCGAAGAGCAACCGCCAACTCGCCGCCGGTGCACACATCAAGGTTGACACCTTCTTGGGCGAGCCAGCGAACAACCGCCGAACATAAAAATGCTTTGCCTGCGTAATACACACTTGCAGTTGAATTGGTTGCCTCATCGAAGGCCGACTTCCAGGACCGAATCCGATCACGAAATTCAATTTCATCCAGCACATAAGCAGGCGTCCCGAATTGTTCAGCAAGTTCGCGAACATCGTGTCCGTGCATGGACACCACACCCGTGTCCGGCGAACGCTGCACGCCAGCGGGCCACACATGAGCAGCCAACACATTCAGATCGGCCGGAATGCCAACGGTTGAGGACATGGTGTGATCTTCCCACTGCTTTGGCATTTAACAGATCACTGGGCGTGTTAAAGACAGGGTTAGTTGGCAGATCCCAAACCAGCGGGCAGTTCAAGTACCTCACCGGCGGCAAAACCCGTCCGACCAGAACGATCCAGCCGCCACACCTTGCGATGACCAGCAACGCGCCAATGAGTTGGCCCACCAATCAGGGCCGTTTCCTCATCAATCCCCAGCAACGTCACATCATCGGATCCATGCATGAGCAACCGGGAAAAACCTTCGGGCATCCAACCGGCCATCCGATCAAAATGTGGAATGACCCGAAGGTGCGGCACTAGGCCCAAACCGGAGGTCTCGCCAGCAACGGGGTGACGAAGAGATGGGATGCGTTGGGCCATCACCATGGCGCCGGCACTGCAACCAGCAAGAGCTGAACCTGCTCGCCACGCATTCTCGATTGCGTTCCACACAGGTGAATCGCGCAAAGTCTGAGCAAGGTAAGTCGGGTTGCCACCGGAGAGGTAAATCAATCCTGCGCCTTCGATCGCCGACACCCAACGGCTCTGGCTTGCATCTTCTGCTGTTCGCACATCGATGATGACTTGTTCAACGCCCAAACGTTGTGCCTGCGCTGCCCCTAATGCATGCCAGCGATCAAGGCTTGCTTGACCTTCGGGAGCTGCTGCCGTAGCGAGTTGGACATAACGGGGCGGGCGGTCGGCGATCAACTCGCGCTCAATATCAAGCATGGATTCCAAGTACTCGCCACTGCCCACGAGTGCGATCGGTCCAGGCTCAGTACTCATGCAACTAGTGTGCCGGAGAAAGGCTTAAGCAGCACTACATACGCTCGGGGGCCGAGACGCCAAGTAACTGCAAGCCATTTGCCACCACCACGCGCGTTGCCGCGCACAACCGTAGACGAGCCAGAACTAAGGGCGTGACTTCCTCGTCGCCGTGGGGCAATACCCGGCACGCGTCATAAAACCGGTGATAGGTGCCGGCAAGCTCTTCGAGATAGCGAGCCACTCGGTGCGGTTCGAACAGTTCGGCAGCACTGGCAACTACCCGCGGAAATTCAGCTAGCGCGCCCAACAAATCGCCTTCGCGTTCGTGATTGAGCAAGGCCGGATCGAAGGGGCCCGCAGCTTGCAAGGCGGAGGCGATCTCGCCCTCACCGATGACTTCGAGTTCAACAGCATTTCGCAGCACCGAAGAGATCCGCGCATGGGCGTATTGCACAGTAAAGACTGGATTGTCATTGGTGCGGGCAGTTAACACCTTGGTGTCAAGGGTTAACGGCGTATCAGCTGAGGATCGCGCCAACGAATAACGCGCCGCATCAACTCCAACCCATTCGACCAAGTCCTCCAAGGTAATGATGTTTCCGGCTCGTTTGGACAGCCGCATCTCCTTGCCATCTTCAACAATTTTTACAAGCTGTCCAATGAGTACCTCGATGTTGACTTTTGGATCATCACCGGCGCAGGCCGCAATCGCCTTGAGTCGTTGGACATAGCCATGGTGATCGGCGCCCAGCATGTACATGCATTGGTCAAAGCCTCGGGCCCGCTTATTGAGGTAATAAGCAGCATCGGCGGCGAAGTAGGTCTTTTCGCCATCGCCTTTGACCATCACACGATCTTTGTCATCACCAAACTCAGTGGTGCGCAACCAAACCGCGCCGTCTTTGTCAAAGACATGCCCTTGTCCGCGCAAGGTTTCAATGGCCGCATCCACATCACCGGATGCATGCAGCACGGTTTCGCTAAACCAGACATCAAAAACAGTGCCGAACTGCTCAAGAATTTCCTGCTGCTGCTTGAGTTGA
Source organism: uncultured Actinomycetes bacterium (assembly GCA_903920865.1). Classification (GTDB taxonomy): domain Bacteria; phylum Actinomycetota; class Actinomycetes; order UBA12327; family UBA12327; genus AcAMD-2. The sequence goes on along the minus strand of CAIXNN010000009.1, from coordinate 60,373 downwards.
AGGCGATATCCATCGTCGCGGAAGGCCGTTTGTTGAGCCGAGCCTTCAAGGTTGACGATCTGCGGGTTTTCCTGCACAACCTGAGCGGCCAAGGTCGGAATGTAAGCCCCGTGGTAACCATCTTCTGGGATGTCCTGGCCGGTTGCAGCAGCCTGAAGGGATGCACCGAAGCGATCCATCTGCACACCAGCATCGTTGATATAGAACTCCCGAGTCACCTTCGCACCAGCGGCGCTGAGCACACGTCCGAGAGCATCGCCAACGGCGGCCCACCGAGCGTGACCTAAATGCAAAGGGCCGGTGGGATTTGCAGAAATAAATTCAAGGTTGATAATTCGATGTGACAGCACTTGACTGTGGCCGTAGTTTTCGCCGGCTGACAAAATGTTTTCCGCGAGCACACCTTGTGCACCTGCTTCAAGGGTGATGTTTAAAAAACCAGGACCGGCAATGTCAACTGCGGTAATTCCTGCAACTTTTTCCAACCGAGCTTTGAGGACTTCGGCAACTTCCCGCGGGTTCTTACCCGCTGACTTCGAGATGATCATCGCAACACTTGTTGCGTAATCACCGTGTTCCTTGCTGCGTGGTCGCTCCACCTTGATATCGAGTGGGACCTGGCCGACCTCGACGGGCAATTCATTGGCCGCGACGGCATCGCGCACCGCGAGGGCGACAGCATCGGCAAGCTCAGCGGGTGTCATAGGTGATCAGACTAGACGTGTGAGGATTCGACTCCGGTAGGGTTCGGCAGTCCCGAGCCCCCGTAGCTCAGGGGATAGAGCGGTGCCCTCCGGAGGCATGCGCGCAGGTTCGAATCCTGCCGGGGGCACAGTTTTCCTGTATTCATCGCCTAGGTTGAGGACTATGGCCTCGCGCAAGCAATTCAAAGAGCACCTTCTCGGGCAAAAAACTTCTCGCATGGTGGTGTTTGCGGCCGGGCTTACTTTGGTCCTAGCCCTGGCAGCCTGTGGCGGCACGAGTAAACCCACACCAAGTCCAACGGTGAGCACTCCCACGCCAACGGCCACATCAATTCTTAGTGGCCGAGCTCTCGCAGATGGGCCGGTCCTTGCCATCAAAATGGATAACACCGGAAATTCGCTTCCGCATATCGGATTAGTTCCTGCTGATGTTGTCTATGTTGAACAAGTCGAAGGTGGACTATCACGGCTGGCCGCGATCTACTCGACGAAACTTCCTGACGTGATCGCACCGGTTCGCAGTGCACGCGAAACTGATGCGGAACTGCTACCGATGTACGGCAAGATTGCCTTTGGCTTTAGTGGCTCGGTTGATGCGGTGCACGCATTAGTCAAACAAGCAGGATTAGTTGATGTCAGTGCTGAAAAATACAGCGGGGGCTACGGCCGCCTGTCCTATCGCAATGCTCCGTACAACGAATTCGCTCGCCCCGCTCGACTGATCAAGCGAGCCAAAGGATCAGCCCAGCCAGTAGATGTTGGTTTTACTTTTGGATCACTTCCGGCCGGCGGCAAACCAGCAAGCACCGTCACCGCGTCATTTCCCAGCGCCCGCGTCTTGTTTGCGTACAACAAATCCACCGGCTTATGGGCCTATTCCTTAGGCGGGAAACTCGACACATCAAGTCAAGGGCAAGTCGCCGCCTCCACTGTGCTTATTCAGTCAGTGCGCCTGACCACCACCGGTCGCAAGGATGTTGCGCGCAACCCAGTTCCTAAAGTTCGAACCGTGGGTAGCGGTAAAGCCATCGCCTTGCGCGATGGTCGCTCGTACGCCTTGACCTGGACTCGTCCGAATCCAAAGTCGCCAACGCGCTGGCTGTACCAAGGTAAAGATTTCCCGATGAAAGCTGGACAGATTTGGGTTGTCCTTTTTGATTCACAGCGCACCGCCAAAATCACTGGTGCGAAAACTGCTGCAAAGTCCTAACTATGAGCTTTACGAATTCACCCAAACAGGACCAAAAGCGGGGCATCCGCACCTTCCATGCTCGCCAAGGTCGAATCAGTCCACTGACGGCAAAAACCATCACTAGCCATCAGGGAAGTTTCATCCTTGATCCGCAAGCACCCTTTGATCCGATCGCAACCTTTGGTGCTACCCCAGTCATCTTTGACATTGGCTGTGGCTTTGGGGAAGCAACAACGGCAATGGCAGCAGCCCAACCTGAGATCGCAATAGTCGCCTTTGACGTTCATGTCCGTGGCATTGCACGGCTACTCCAAGAAATTGACCATGGCAATCTGACCAATGTGCGTGCCCTGAACACCGATGCCGTTTCCTACCTCAACCACATGGTGCCCAACGATTGCCTTGATGGAGTTCGCATCTACTTCCCTGACCCTTGGCCCAAGGCCCGTCACAATAAGCGCCGCTTGATTCAACCTGACTTCGTCCGCCTGCTTGTTAGCGCAATGAAATCAGGGGCAACGCTTCATTGCGCCACGGATTGGCAGCCCTATGCCGAACACATGCTGAAGGTGCTTACTAACTGTTCAGAATTGACCAACACCGTTCAAGATTTTGCACCGCGCCCACAGTGGCGCCCGGTGACTCGCTACGAAAGTGCAGGGATTGCCAAGGGCCACAAAATCTTTGACCTGATCTTCCGACGAACCTAGTCAAAGTTCACAAGCCACTAGGCGTAATCGGTTCGCAGGCAGCACAATGGATCACATGGCCGTACCTGACACCACCGAACTCGAACAAGAGCTCACCAGCGCCCTTGGCCAATGGGCAGCGAGCAGTGTTGCGGTGGGATCGGTTTTGAAAACCCTAGGCACAATGACAGATTCACCCTTCTTGAAAGGGTTCGCCGGTCAGACCTTGGGCTGGGGCGCCATTGATGGAGCCATTGCAGGTTTTGGAAAGTGGCGACAAAGTCAAACTGACGTGCTCCAAGCAACGGGCGATGAGTCAGCATCACCGGACGAAAGAATCAGCGATGAAGGCAAAGCCCAAGCTAAAGCAGACAAGCTCCACAAGCTCCTAGCCTTCAATGCTGCTCTCGATGTTGGCTACGTCGCGGCTGGAGTGGCAACGATGCTGGCTGCTGGTCCCTTGAGTCGACGAACTTCCCGACCAGCAAGTGAGTGGATGGGCATCGGTGCGGGCGTCGCGGTTCAAGGAGGTTTCCTTTGGGCCCTTGATGCCACCTTCGCCCGACGAGTTGCGCAAATCTCTGCCGAAAGTGTGCATTCGTGGCACGATAGCCGCACCCAGGCAATAGAGCGTTTAAAGCACTTGATCACAACAGCGCACTCAAAGACAGACTCGGAGTAAAACCCATGGCCAATGACCTCAACGGTCGCGTCGCATTAATTACCGGAGCTGGCCGAGGAATCGGGCGTTCACTTGCTGTGCGCCTGTCCGCTGAGGGCATGAAGGTCGCGCTGGTTGCCCGCACCCAGGCCGATGTGGAGTCAGCGCGCGATGAAATTGTGGCTGCCGGCGGGCAGGCAATCGCCTTCGCGGCAGATGTGGCCGATCAATCTGCAGTGGAAAAAATTATTGCGAGCACCGAAGCAGACCTTGGTCCTATCTACCTTCTGGTCAATAACGCAGCCAGGTCAGCCTCATGGGATGGCGCCAAGCTTTGGGAATCAGACCCGAAAGATTGGTGGTCACGTGTTGAGACCAACTTGCTGGGCCCTTACCTCTTTGTGCGTTACGCCTTGCCCGCCATGGTCGCTCGTGGCGAAGGGTACGTCCTTGCGATGAACTCCCTAGCCGGAGCAGCAGCACTGTCGATGACTGACGGCGCATATCCGGTGAGTAAATCGGGACTTTTCCGCCTCACCGATCAACTGGCCTCGCAGCTCAAGGGAACAGGAGTTCATGCCCTTGACCTGTCCCCCGGCTTGGTTTTGACCTCAGCCAACGATGCGCCAGCTGCACCCCCCGGGGGCTGGACCCCAGTTGAGCGCATCTGCGATCTCGTCGTGGCCTGCGCCACTGGTCAGTGGGATGACTTCGATGGCAAGTTCCTGCACGCCACCGATGATTTTGAAGCCGTCCGCGCACATGCTGACGAGATCTTGCGTAACGACCGTCGGGTTCTGCGCATCGTCCCAGGCTGGGATGAAGACTCCCGGATGAAGCCGTACTGGGGTCCGCCACCGGAGTGATCCGCCCAGTCACGCATTAATAATCTGCGCGCACTACTGTTATCAATAGACCGGTTCCCCGTGCGAGAGGCCCGAGAAAACCCGTGACTGCCGAGTCCCCAATGGATGCCTTCGGACCCAATCAGTGGCTCGTTGATGAGATGTATCAGTCGTATCTGCGCGATAAGGACAGTGTTAACCCAGCATGGTGGGACTTTTTTGCTGACTACACACCCAGTGATGGCCAATCCGTAGCAAGCCCGTCTGTACCGAATCCACAAACACCAGCTCCTGCTTCACCTCAGGTAGCAACCGGACAGACCCCTGCGCAGTCAGTACCTGCTTTGACCACTCCGGTTGCCACTGCCCCGACTAACACAGCACCAACCGCAACGAGCGCGACACCTACTGTGGCATCAGCTCAACCAGCGGCAGAAATTTTGCGTGGACCAGCGGCACGTGTGGTGACCAACATGGATGCCTCATTAAGCGTTCCAACTGCCACTAGTGTGCGAGCGGTACCAGCCACACTATTGATCGAGAACCGAGCGATCATCAATCAACAACTTGCGCGCGGACGCGGTGGAAAGATTTCCTTCACGCACCTGATTGGCTATGCCATAGTCCAAGCCCTTAAAGCATTCCCAGAAATGAACAACTCATTTACCACGGTGGATGGCAAACCTGCTGTCAGTAAGAACGCTTCCATCAATTTCGGTCTAGCCATTGACGTTGCTAAGGAAGATGGCTCCAGGCAGCTCTTGGTTCCGTCCATCAAAGCAACCCAGAATATGGATTTTGCTCAGTTCTGGGCTGCCTACGAAGATGTCGTTCGGCGTGCGCGTGCAAACAAGCTCTCGGTAGATGACTTTGCCGGCACCACCATCACCCTGACAAACCCGGGCACCATCGGCACAGTCCACTCGGTACCACGATTGATGCAAGGCCAAGGAACCATCGTCGGCGTCGGCGCCATGGAATACCCAGCCGAGTATCAAGGGGCATCAGCCGAAACGCTTGCGCGAATGGCTATCGGCAAGATCATGACGTTGACCTCCACCTATGACCACCGCATCATTCAGGGCGCTCAGTCAGGTGACTTCCTGCGCACTATTCACCAACTACTGCTTGGTGAAAACGCCTTCTACGATGATGTCTTTGAATCTTTGCGCATTCCCTACACACCGATCCGCTGGGAAACCGATGTTGTTGCCTCCCACGAGGATGACGTCAACAAGACTGCACGCGTTCAAGAACTCATTCATGCTTTTAGAGTTCGTGGCCATCTGATGGCAGACACCAACCCGCTGACCTACGAAAAGCGAGCCAATGTTGGTTTGGATCTGAAGTCTCACGGTTTGACCGTCTGGGACCTCGACCGCGAATTTGCCACCGGTGGATTTGGCGGTAAGCCGATTGCCACCTTGCGCGAAATTTTGACCCTGCTGCGCGATTCGTACTGCCGCACGCTCGGGGTTGAGTACATGCAAATTCAAGACCCCGAGCAACGACGCTGGCTTCAGGCTCGTCTTGAACGAGCTCACGCCAAGCCTGACTCGGCCGAGCAACTTCGCATCTTGGGTCGTCTGAATGCTGGTGAAGCCTTCGAGACCTTCCTGCAGACCAAATACGTTGGCCAAAAGCGCTTCTCGCTTGAAGGCGGCGAGTCACTGATTCCACTTCTTGATGCGGTGCTCAGTGCTGCCGCCGACAACGGTCTTCGTGAAGTCTGCATCGGAATGCCACACCGTGGTCGCCTCAATGTCCTTGCCGCCATTGCCGGCAAGTCGTACAGCCAGATCTTCCGTGAATTTGACGGAACAGTGATGCCAGGTTCGGTTCAAGGTTCGGGGGATGTGAAATACCACCTAGGAACTGAAGGAACATTCGCCGCTGACTCAGGGAAAACCTGTTCGGTGTACTTGGCCGCGAACCCTTCGCACCTGGAAGCTGTCAATCCAGTTCTGCAGGGCATTGTTCGCGCAAAACAGGACATGCTGACCAAGGAAGAAGGACCGTTCAACATCTTGCCGCTGCTGATGCACGGCGATGCTGCTTTTGCCGGTCAAGGTGTTGTCGCTGAAACCTTGAACCTTTCGCAACTTCGCGGCTACCGCACCGGCGGCACCGTCCACATCATCGTGAACAACCAGGTCGGCTTTACCACCGCTCCAGAACACTCACGATCTTCTGTGTACGCAACTGATATTGCCCGCATGATTCAAGCCCCTATTTTCCACGTCAATGGAGATGACCCTGAAGCCGTGGTCTACGCGGCCAGGCTCGCCTTTGAGTTCCGTCAGGCATTCCACAAGGACGTTGTCGTTGACATGGTGTGTTACCGCCTTCGCGGACACAACGAGGCTGACGACCCGTCGTTGACTCAACCCATGATGTACGAGCGCATCGATCAAAAGCGCTCAACCCGTAAGCGTTACACCGAAAGTTTGGTTGGTCGCGGCGACATCACCGTTGACGAGGCCGAACAAGCCCTTCGTGAATTCCAGCAGTTGCTCGACAATGCACACCGGGAAGTTCAAGAAGCGCACGCACACCCGATTGAGGCTGCCACTCCGGCGCCGGTTCAATCTAATGTCATTGCTGAGACAGCCATCTCGCGCGAACTCGTTGATCGAGTAGTTCGCACCCAAGTTGACTTGCCCGAAGGTTTCCACGTGCACCCACGGTTGGCACCGCAGTTGCAACGACGAGTGCAAATGATCGCCGATGGAACCATCGACTGGGCAACAGCAGAAATGCTGGCGATGGGCTCGCTCCTTGCCGAAGGACGATCCGTTCGACTAGCCGGACAAGACAGCCGTCGTGGAACCTTCGGACAACGTCACGCTGTCATCATGGACAAAGTTGATGGCCACGCCTTTAAGCCGTTGAAGACGCTGTATACCAACGGCTCGCGGCTTTACGCCTACGACTCATTGCTCAGTGAATACGCCGCACTCGGGTTTGAGTACGGCTATGCAGTGGCTCGGCCAGAAGCCTTGGTGATGTGGGAAGCCCAGTTCGGCGACTTTGTTAATGGTGCACAAACCATCATTGACGAATTCATTTCTTCCGGTGAACAAAAGTGGGGTCAGCGATCGGCTGTGGCTCTCCTTTTGCCACACGGCCTCGAGGGACAAGGTCCAGACCACTCATCGGCTCGCATTGAGCGCTTCTTGCAACTGTGCGCGCAAGACAATATGACAGTTGCGATGCCATCTTCACCATCGTCCTACTTCCACCTGCTACGCAATCACGTACTCGCAGACTGCGTGCGTCCACTCATTGTGGCCACGCCGAAATCCATGCTCCGGCTTAAGGCAGCAAGCTCGGCCACCGAGGAATTCACCTCCGGCAAGTTCACCCCGATCATTGAAGACAACAGCGTTGAAACCTCTCGGGTTCGGCGCGTCTTACTGTGTTCAGGCAAGATCACGCATGACTTGATTGCCCACCGCCAAAGCCTGGACGAGGATCTCGCCAAGACGACCGCAATCGTTCGCGTTGAACAGTTGTACCCGCTGCCAGTAGTAGATATTGCTCGGGTGCTCAGTTCTTACCCCCGAGATGTTGAGGTTGTGTGGGTTCAAGAAGAACCCGCTAACCAGGGTGCGTGGCCTTTCATGGGGCTCAACTTGGCACCGGCCCTGGCCCGCTCAATCCGCCTGATTTCTCGCGATGCAGCTTCGGCTCCGGCTAGCGGTTCCCACAATGTCCATGACGGCGAACAACGCGAACTCGTCGCGGCCGCCTTCGCTTAAGGCCGGATGCACCTATGTATTTCACCGACCGCGGACTTGAGGAACTCAGCAACCGCAAGGGATCCGAATCAATCACCTTTGAATGGCTGGTAGATCAGATGCGCACCTTCGTTGATCTGAACCCAGAATTTGAGATCCCTGTTGAGCGGCTGGCAACCTGGCTGGCCCGCCTTGACGACGAAGATGACGATTAATTCAATTCACTTCAGGCCTCGGAAAACAATTGGACTGCCCCCTGCCAAACAAGGCTAAGGTCCCCTGTTTTGATGCCAGCTTCGCATTAGGCTGATCACATGCTTGCTGCGCGCGCAATTTCATCCTCAGCCGATGACCCAGTCTCAGCTCTTTCACTGATGGACATTGCCACCCCAATTCCCGATTCTGGGTGGAGCAGAGTTCAAGTAAAGGCTGCTGGTCTAAATCACCATGACGTGTGGACATTGCGCGGAGTCGGAATTTCCTCGGACCGGCTTCCCATCACCCTTGGTTGCGAAGCGGCCGGAATCGATGACACAGGCCGCGAGGTCATCGTTCACGGAGTGATCGCTGATCCAGCCGCCGGCGGCGGCGACGAGACGCTAGATCCTGGCCGTTCCCTGCTTTCAGAGGTGCACAATGGCACCTTCGCTGAATTTGTCGTAGTACCCACGCGAAACCTCATCAACAAACCTTCAGGCATGTCTTTTGAAGAGGCAGCTTGCCTTCCGGTGGCTTGGCTGACTGCCTTTCGGATGTTGACCACAGTGGGCAAACTCGCACCCGGCGAGACGGTCCTAGTTCAAGGAGCCGCTGGCGGCGTGGCAACCGCGGCGATTGCGCTGGGACGAGCGATGGGGCTACGCGTATGGGCCACGAGTCGAAGTGAAGAAAAGCGAGCCTTCGCTTTGAGCCTTGGAGCACATGCAGTTTTCGAACCCGGCGACCGGCTTCCCCATCGCGTAGATGCAGTCATCGAAACGGTTGGCGATGCAACCTGGTCTCATTCGATGAAGTCACTTCGACCCGGCGGGCGCATTGTGATCAGCGGGGCCACCAGCGGATCCATGCCGCCGGCAGATCTCTCGCGCTTGTTCTTCCTCCAACTTCAAGTTCTGGGCTCCACGATGGGAACTATTGGCGAGCTCAGCAGCTTGGTGTCATTTCTTGAAGGAACGGGCCTTCGCCCAACCATTGATCGCGTGGTTGGGCTTGACCAAGCCGCATCGGCCATTGGCGCAATGGCTAGTGGCGATGTGATGGGCAAGATCGTTCTCACCCCTTAAGTCACGCAATGCGATGAATGCCTTTTCGACTCAACCGCAAGACAACTCTGCCAACAATGCACTGCGATGGAACCGGACCAAAGGTTCTCGAATCGTCTGAGGCTCCGGGGTTATCCCCCTCAAGCCACCACCCTTGATCGGTTCCGCGGATCAGGCGCTTGACGATCAAGCTCTCGGGTCGATCCGGTCTTAGCGCCACCACAACCTGGCCAATACACACCTGCGATCCCCATCTAATCAGCACGGTTTCATCAGGGGCCAAGGTCGGGATCATGGATAGACCTTCGACCTTTGCGCGTGAGAAACCTGAGGTACGCAGCTTCATTGCCGTCCCGACTGATCAATCCCCACTGTGGGCCTACGCATACAAGGGTAGGCTTTGGGAAGAACGAAGTTCGTGGGACACCACACAGGACTTTTATGTTTTCCATGGAAGGAAAAATCATGCAGTTGTTTGCACCCAAGACCGTAATCTCGGCGCACTGCGACCTGCCCTGTGGCGTTTACGACCCAGCTCAAGCACGCCTTGAGGCTGAGTCGGTAAAGGCTTGCATGGAGAAGTACGCAGCATCAGATGATGTGACATTCAAGGCTCGCGCGCTTGGAATCAAGGAAGAGCGTTCCAGTTTGGTCAAGCACCACCTGTGGGTGTTGTGGACTGACTACTTCAAGCCACCGCACTTCGAGTCCTACCCAAACTTGCACCAACTCTTCAATGACGCCACCAAGCTTGCTGGTGCTGCCGGAACCAAGGGCACTGTTGATCCATCCGTGGCTGATCAACTTCTTGCCAAGATTGATGAAATTGCTGAGATTTTCTGGGCCACGAAGAAGGCCTAGTACACCTTCGCTAAAGGGTCAGGTAGCTCGCGCTGCCTGACCCTTTTTCTCTCTAGCCACGAGCCAGCACCAAGGGCTAACCTGAAGAATAAGAACTTAGGGCGGAGATGTCATGACAGCCTCATTCGAACCAACAATCAGTACCGCGGGTAGTTCAACATCGGGATTGATAACGCTTCACATTCCGGCCACGCCAGCACATACCTCAATTGCGCGTAGTGCTGTAGCCGCAACGTTGGTCCAAGTTGGCGCCACCGTTGACGATGTCGAAGACCTCCGGCTGGCGATCAGTGAGGCCTGCGCTCTACTGCTCGAGCATGCCGCTGAGAGTGAACTCATCGAGATCACCCTTGACTGCCAGGGCGCTGATATCTATCTAAGTCTCACGACAAAAACCACTAACCCTGCACCCGAACTGACTGCCTCACTTTCCTGGACCGTCCTGACCACCCTGCTGACTTCGGTTGAAAGCGTGGTCGTCCGCAATGACGAGTTGACATCCCTGACATTGGCACTAAAGCACCGAGTGCAGATTCCTCGATAGTCATGGAGTCCACCTACCAAGCAGAACGCGACCTTATTGCCGAGTATGCGCGCCTAGACGCGGACGATCCGGCTCGGTCAAAAGTTCGTGAAGCGCTCATTGTCATTCATCAGCCCCTGGTTCGACACCTAGCGCAGCGCTATGCCAACCGTGGAGAACCGCTGGACGATTTGATCCAAGCCGGTTCAATTGGCTTGATCAATGCGGTTGATCGCTTTGACCCAGCCCAAAGCGATTCCTTCACCTCTTTTGCAATGGCCACCATCCTGGGTGAAATTCGTAAGCATTTTCGCGAAACTGCGTGGAGTATCAAGGTGCCGCGAAGGCTCCAAGAACTTTCGCGGGAGGTCAATCAAGTCCGGGGAAGCCTTGAGCAAAGCCTTCGTCGATCACCAACTGTTGCAGAGATCGCACAAGCCCTAGACCGCACAACTGAAGATGTTTTGGATGCCTTGGAAGCGGCTCAGGCCTACCGATTGAGCTCGCTAGATATTCCCGAACAACCGCTTGAGGTCAGCGAACAAGACCGCTCTATTGCTGCTGTCCTCAATCGCGGCGAACTCGGTCCAGCTCTGGCCAGCTTGACGCAACGGGATCGGGAACTATTGACCTTGAGATTCGTTGAAGAAAAGTCACAAGCGCAAATAGCTGAACTGCTCAGCATGGAGCAGAGCCAAGTATCAAGACAGATAGCACGGATCTTGTCGCGTATGCGTGATCAACTACTTGATAACCATTGATCGCTGCGGTAGACGATCACGAGCGCAACGAGCGCTGGCACCCCAATGACCCATCCATAGCCTGTGGTGAGTTTGGCTTCCGAGACCGCGATCAAGACTGTGATGATTTCGATGGTGATCGTTGGCCCACGTGCCCATCGCCGACGATTAATCAACGCCCAGGCCAAAGCCAATAAGCCAACTGCGATGGCGCATAGGCAGACCGCTTGAGCGATATCTGCAGACAGGGTGTCGGTCCGATCGGACCATGCCACTGCTTCAACTCCAAACAGTGTCAACCCCTGGAGCGCACACACGATGGCTGCCCATCCCAGCGGCCCTGGCCACATTTTGCCTCGCCCATGAGGCCGATGGTCACTTATTTCCGGTGGCGGGGGGTTCGCACTCACACCCCGAGCCTAACCTGAGGGGGTGCGGACGTTATTGATCGTGAACCCTAAGGCCACCAGTACCAATAAACATGTCCGCAAGAACATAACCACCGCCCTTGAGGGTGCACTCGATGTCAAAGTCAAACAAACCAAGGCTCGCAATCATGCACAATCCCTAGCCCAGCAAGCAGTTCATGATGGCTATGACGTGGTCGCAGTCTTGGGCGGCGATGGCACGGTCAATGAAGTGATCAACGGACTTCTGAGCCAGCCGAACCGCAGCGCGTACGAAGTACCCATTCTTGGCATCATCCCTGGCGGCCACGCCAATGTTTTAGCGCATGCACTTGCTCTCCCAAGCGATTCAAAAAAAGCAGCCAAAGCCTTCATCGACCACATGCAGTCTCAATCCATTCGCACTATCGGGTTAGGCAAAGCTGGTGATCGTTGGTTCGCGCTGCACGCGGGGCTTGGGATAGACGCTGAAGTTGTGGCGGCCGTTGAAGACATGCGCAAACGCGGCTTCCCTACAACGCCAGGGTCCTACATGGCAGGACTGGTTAAGTCGTGGATCGCAACGGATCGCTGGAACGGACCGATGACGATGACAGGCGTTTCACACGATGATCAGCATGTGTCCATTGACAAACTCGTTTTTGCCATCGTCCAGAACACCACTCCCTGGACCATGCTTGGCGAAATCGCACTCCAGGCCAGCACCCAGGCTAGGTTTGAACAAGGACTCGATGTCGTGTCTCTAGAGAGCCTGTCAGCCCAGACCATGATGCGTATTGCGGGGACCTTGCTCACCGGACGTGGCATCGGAGATCTGCCTGAATCAACCGTCTTGACCAATCTGGCCACTGTGACCATGACCTCCGATCGGCCAGTCCCCCTACAAATTGACGGCGACCTGATCAAGCCGGTCACCTCCATCACTTTTGCCTCTGTTCCCGACGCCATCAGGGTTTTCACCCCTGTGGATAATCCTTAAAGCTGTCCGATGTGATCTAGCCGACAGAAACACGTTCCTTCGGCTTGGTCCAAGTCCCTTGCGCGACACGCCCGAGAGTGGGACGATAGGGCCTCCGAACGGTGACTTCCCCCCTGACCCTTCGTGCTTAAAAAACACACTGGGCTCAGTAGTTACCTTCAGCCCCACCTGTCACATCAACGAAGGAGCCCGCATGGACTGGCGCCACGAAGCCGCCTGCCGTGACGAAGATCCAGAGTTGTTCTTCCCTATCGGAACAACCGGTCCAGCTGTGCTGCAGATTCAAGAGGCCAAGGCCGTCTGCCGTAGTTGCAGCGTTGTTGATGAATGTCTCGAGTGGGCTTTTGAATCTGGCCAAGATGCCGGTGTCTGGGGTGGGATGAGCGAAGACGAGCGTCGCTTGCACAAGCGTCGTCAAGTCCGCTCGTTCAGCGCTTAATTTTTCTCACAACTTATTCGTGCACTAGTGGCACATCAATGACTGCGCGTGTACCGCCACCAGGGGCCAGTTCTAACTCAAATGTTCCTTGCAATTCCCCCACGATCAGCGTGCGCACAATCTGCAAGCCCAACCGATCCGACTCGGTGTTAGCAAACTGAGAAGGCAAGCCACGACCGTCATCAACGACTTCGACATTGAGGCGATCGCCCGCGCGACTTGCATTAATAAAGATGCGACCACTTAAACCCTGCAAGCCATGTTGAACAGCGTTCAGCAATACCTCAGTCAGGGCCATCGCAAGTGGGGTTGCAACCTCGGCAGGTACTACCCCAAATGTTCCGGACCGTCGTGTTGAAATCTCGTGGGCTGCACCGATAGAGCCCACATCAAGAACCATCCCTAACAACCGATCTGCCACGTCATCAAAAGCCACGACCTCGTCAGGGGTTTGGGACAAGGTTTCGTGGACCAAAGCGATCGATCCCACTCGACGAACCGCCTCGTCTAAGGCCGCCTGGGCCTCTGGTGAGTCCAGCCGTCTGGCCTGTAGGCGTAAGAGTGCAGCCACCGTCTGCAGGTTGTTCTTCACTCGATGGTGCACTTCGCGAATGGTGGCATCCTTCGTGGCCATCAGGCGGTCCCGTCGGGCCAGGTCCGAGACATCACGCAGCAAAACAACAGCGCCCCGACGTTGCCCATCGGGTTGCATGGGAATTGCGCGCAAAAGCACCTGAGAGCCGTTTGCTTGTACTTCTGCCAAACGTGGAGCGCGGCCACGTGCAACAGCTGCGAGGTCCTCATCTAACGGCCCGCTTGGAGCAAGTGTCATGGTCAAGGTACTCAGGTCGGCATTCAATAAATCAGCGGTTAAGCCCAACCGTCGATAAGCGGACAAGGCATTGGGACTTGCGTACGTGACAACACCATCAGCATTCAATCGGATAAACCCATCACCAACCCGCGGGGCTGCCTCCGGGTCGTTAAACATCGCCGGAAAGGGAAACCGCCCTTGCGCGATCATCAATGCCAACTCATGTGCGCTTTCGCGGTAGGCGGCTTCAAGTACTGACTCGCCCTCTCGTGCACTTCCCTTTCGCTGGCGCTGTTCAATGACACCAACAATGCGACCAGCACGTCGCACTGGAATGCAATCGCTGTGACGCTCATCCACCGTGGTCCCAACGATTTGCCCTTGTTCGACGGCTTGAGTCAAGACTTGAAAATCATCGCGGCTGACTTCTTCTCCGACGACATCTTCGGGAACTACCGTGGGCCCAGTGGTTGGACGCACTTGAGCCACTGCCAAAAATCCACCTCGGGTGGCGACCCACAAGATCAGATCAGCAAAGGACAAGTCAGCCAGAATCTGCCATTCGCTGAGCAGGACATGAAGTCCATCCAGGTCAATGTCAGTCAAGTCCGTACGCGTGCGGACAAGGTCATTAAGCGCGGGCACAGCAACAGGGTAGGCGGTCGCGCAGGAAAGCCTTCCTGCGAGGATGGCATTGCCATGGAGTCACACCCCAGCGGCTTCGGGCCGCGTACACAAGACCTCCTTGCCCGCGATGGCAAGCGGGTCTGGCATCCCTTTACTCAACATGCCCGCTGGGCTACCGACGAACCCTTGGTTATCGATCGGGCCGAGGGAATGTACCTCTACGACGCCGACTCTCGTGCCTACCTAGATGCGAACTCGTCGCTGTGGGTCAATGTTCACGGGCACAAGGTTCCCGAGATTGATGCAGCCATTGTCGCCCAACTTGATCGACTCGATCACGCAACCTTTTTGGGCACTACCCATGAACCAGGAATTGAACTTGCCGAACTACTGATTGATCGCGCGCCCGCCGGATTAACTCGCGCATTCTTTGGCTCCGACGGCGCATCCTCGGTTGAGGCCGCAATCAAAATGGCTTTTCAAGCTAGCGCGCAACTCGGTCAAGACCGTCCGCTTTACGCGCACATTAAAGAGGGTTACCACGGCGATACTCTGGGCGCAGTCAGTGTCGGTGGCATTGAACTGTTCCATTCCACGTATCGACCGATCTTGCTCGACACGGTTGAGGTTTCCTCCCCTGGCCTGCGTGAGCCGGGCCAAAGTGCAGCCGATCGCGCAGTCGAAGTGGTTACTGAACTTCGCGAATTAATGGAGCACCAAGGTCAGCGCATCTGCGCCGTCATCGTCGAACCAATGGTCCAAGCAGCCGCCGGAATTCTGACTCACGATGCATCCTTCCTTCGTGGTGTACGTGAACTCTGTGATGAATTTGGCGCTTACCTAATCGCTGATGAAATCGCGACCGGCCTAGGGCGAACCGGCAAACAATGGGCCTTGGATCACTCTGGAGTGGTTCCCGACTTGCTGACTTTGGGCAAGGGGGTGACCGGGGGGTACCTGCCACTGTCTGCAGTTTTGGCCAAGGAAGGAATTTATGAAGCCTTCTTAGGTGCTCCCGAGTCTGCACGAACGTTTTTCCACGGACATTCGTACACTGCAAATCCATTATGTTGCGCTGCGGCAATTGCCAATCTCAAACTTATGGATGCCAACAACACGGTGGATAACGCAGCGCGCCTTGGCGAAAAACTGGGACAACTGCTCGCACCACTTCAAACTCACGATGGAGTCCTAGAAGTGCGGCGACTCGGCACGATGACCGGAATTGAAGTCAACCCGGTTGATGGGATCGAGCGCACCGGTTTTGAAATCTGCCAAATCATGAAAAACAACTCAGTGCTGACTCGACCTCTGGGTGATGTGGTGGTGTTGATGCCACCGCTAGCGATGAACGATGACGACCTCAAGACCATCGTTGATGTGTGCATTGCCGCGATTGACCAGGTCACGCAATGAGTGCACTGGACTGGTTGACTAGTTTTCGGGATCGTCGAATCAACGAGGGCCTGCGTCGCGAACTCCACCCACGCTCGCCTTCCCTTGATGGGCTTTTGGATCTGGCTTCCAACGACTATCTCGGGCTGGCCCGACACCCTGAAGTCATCAAGGCCGCTCAAGAAGCAGCACAAACCTGGGGAACCGGAGCCACTGCTTCGCGATTGGTGACCGGGACTACCTGGCTCCATGCGGAATTCGAAGCGCAGTTGGCTGATTTTGTCGGAACTGAAGCTGCGCTTCTTTTTTCATCCGGGTATCTGGCCAATTTGAGTGTGATTTCTTCACTGACCGATGCGCAGTCTCTGATCATCAGTGACACCAGCAACCATGCCTCCATCGTGGACGCCTGCAGACTTGCACGCGGCGATGTCTTCGTTGCCCCGCACAAAGATGTAGATTCCATCCGGGCCGCATTGGAATCCGCTACCGCTACAGCGCCTCATCAACCATCGCACTTACTGATTACTGATGCAGTTTTCAGTGTCGATGGCGATCAAGCACCGCTGGTTGCATTAGCTGACGTTGCACGGACCCATAACGCAGTGTTGGTCGTTGATGAAGCACATTCGCTGGGAACTATGGGCGATCACGGCCAAGGGTTAACTAGTCTTCTTGGACTGCAACGTGAGCCTGGGGTAATCCTTACCGCCACCTTGTCAAAGGCCTTTGGGTCGCAAGGCGGAGTTGTGCTGGGGACTCAAGCAACAATCGACCACCTCATTGACTCAGCGCGCCCTTTCATTTTCGATACCGCCTTGTCCCCCATGAATGTGGGTGCAGCCCAAGCTGCACTGCGTTTGATCAAGCAACACCCCGAACTGCCTGAACAAGCTCGTACTAATGCCGGTCATCTTGCAAACCTGGCCGAAAGCATGGGGTTTGACGTCTGCACACCTGATGCTGCCGTGGTTTCCATCGTCATTGACAATCCGCAGGACGCCCTTGCGGCGCGTGACCTGTGCGCCGCCCACGGTGTCCGCGTTGGCTGCTTTAGACCGCCTTCGGTTCCCGATTCCGCCTCCCGACTTCGGCTTACAGCCAGAGCTGACCTTGGCGAGCCTGAACTTGCGCGTGCGGCGGCGGCCCTTGCTGCTGTTGCCCATGCTGGATTGGGTGTGTGATGAGCCAAATATTGATCGTCAGTGGCACCGGTACCGATGTTGGTAAAACCATCGCCACAGCAGCCATTGCAGCCAACGCACTCATAGCTGGAAAAAGTGTCAGCGTCGTAAAGCCTGGACAAACGGGAGTCAGCGGTAATGAACCAGGTGATCTGCATGTTGTCGCTGAACTGACTTCCACTATTCCAGGTGCTGCGCAGCGACTCTTACTTCATGAATATGGGCGCTACGAACCTGCCCTTGCTCCAGCATCGGCAGCACGCATCAGCGGCGCCCCGGCGCTTGCGCGCAGCGAAGTTCTGCGATCTATTCAGGCCTTGACCAGTGACCTCATTGTGGTTGAAGGAGCCGGCGGCCTGTTAGTTCGCTACAGCGATGACCCTGCGTGGACGATTGCTGACTTAGCACACGATCTGAATGCTTGCGTGCTAATTGTTGTTCATGCCGGTTTAGGCACCTTGCACCACAGCACGGCGACCATTGAGGTCGCCACACATCGGGGTCTGGACATCGCGGGCTTGATCATCGGCAGCTGGCCCGACCAGCCTGATCTCGCGCAGCGATCCAACGTTGCAGACCTTCAACGACTCGGGGTACCTCTCGTGGGGGCGATCCCATCAGGATCAGGCAACGCTAGAGAGTTTGAACACATTGCTCGAACAAGCCTGCATCCTGTGCTGCTTGGAACCTTCAATGAGGCAGACTTCACCCATACCCACACTCAGGAGCTGAACCGGTGACTCAAACCACGCAACCTCAGGCCGATGCCGCCGTGATTTTGCAGCAGGCACGCGAACAAGTCCTTGACCGCGGAATCGGGCTCAGCGCTGATCAAGTTTTGCAAGTACTTCAGTTACCTGATGAATCAGTGGCAGATGCGTTGGCACTGGCCCACGAAGTGCGCATGAAGTGGTGCGGTCCCGAAGTTGAAGTCGAAGGCATCGTCTCGATCAAAACTGGTGGATGTCCTGAAGATTGCCACTTTTGTTCGCAGTCGGGATTGTTTACCTCCCCAGTGCGCTCGGTATGGCTGAACATTGAAGAACTTGTCACAGCGGCCAAGCAGACCGCCGCAACTGGCGCAAGTGAATTTTGTATCGTCGCAGCCGTTCGCGGTCCTGATGAAAATTTGATGTCCCAGATGCGCGAAGGAGTAGCCGCGATCAAGGAAGCCGTTGATATCAACGTTGCTGCCTCCTTGGGAATTTTGACGAAAGAGCAAGTTGACGACTTAGTGGACATGGGTGTTCACCGCTATAACCACAATCTCGAAACTGCGCAGTCGTATTTCCCCAACGTGGTCACCACTCACACCTGGGATGAGCGGTGGGAAACATTGGAAATGGTGCGCGACTCGGGTATGGAAGTGTGTTGCGGCGGAATCGTGGGTATGGGTGAGAGCGTGGAGCAGCGTGCCGAATTTGCCGGTCAGCTAGGAGCACTCAAACCACACGAAGTTCCTTTGAACTTCTTCAATCCGCGCCCGGGCACCCCCTTTGAGGAAGTCCCGGTTATGAGCAGCACCGAAGCACTGCTTTCTATCGCAGCTTTCCGGTTGGCCATGCCAACTACTGTCTTGCGTTTTGCCGGCGGGCGCGAAATCACCCTGGGGGAAATCGGAACTCGCGATGGTTTGCTTGGTGGAATTAACGCAGTGATCGTGGGTAACTACTTGACCACACTAGGTCGCCCAGCAGATGAAGACCTTGAACTCCTTGCGGATCTGAAAATGCCGATCAAGGCTGTTGCTGACGCCCTCTGATGGAAGCACTGTGGTGTGATCGATGTGGCGAAAGCCTGCGAGAGGCCGATCACTTTGACTGTCAGGTGGCCCGCAACCTTGAGCCACCCCGATTTTGTTCATCGTGTAGGCGACGAATGGTGGTCCAGGTCTTACCTGCCGGTTGGAGTGCTCGCTGTAGCGAACACGGCGTCGTAGATCAACTTAACAACGATGAGTAATTAAGCAACTAAGCCAAGGCGACGAAGCTCCACTGTTAAGTCATGGGGCGCAGTCGATGCCATCAACGCCGCGTCCAAGGTGATTACGCCGTCACGGAATAAGTTGATCAAGGACTGATCGAAACTCTGCATGCCATAGAAGCTGCCATCATGGACCAACCCCGAGATCTCCATCGTTCGCTCAGGATTAACAATGGCTTCACTGACCCGACCAGTGTTTACGCAAATCTCCATGGCGACACATCGTCCAACGCCATCGGCGCGAGGCACCAGTCGCTGACAAATGATTCCGCGCATGGCCGCTGCCAATGAAAGGCGAACTTGCGTTTGCTCATGGGGCGGGAAGAAGTCAATGATTCGATTAATGGTCTCGGCCGCATCTGTGGTGTGCAGCGTAGAAAGAACCAAGTGTCCCGTTTCAGCTGCAGTAAGGGCAGCGGTGACCGTTTCCACATCGCGCATCTCGCCAACGAATATCACGTCGGGGTCCTGGCGCATGGCCGCACGCATAGCCACGGCGAAGTCTTCGGTGTCAACGCGAACCTCGCGCTGATTAATCATGGCTTGTTTATCGTGATGAATCACCTCAATGGGATCTTCAATGGTCATAATGTGTACTTCACGACTGTCATTAATGTGGTCAATCATTCCGGCCATCGTCGTGGTCTTTCCAGATCCCGTAGGACCAGTTACCAACACCAAGCCACGGGGCTCGAGAGCTAACGATGCGATCGCATCAGGTAGCCCCAAACTTGTCAGTGGGATAGCGCCATCGGTGACTCGACGCAAGACCAAGCCAGCATCACCGCGACCACGAAAGGCATTGACACGAAAGCGACCCAAACCATCAACCGTGTAGGCGAAGTCGGCCTCATTGGTTTGTTCAAACTCGTCGCGCAAATCAGCACGCATGACTTGGTTGACCATGTGTTCGGTATCGCGCGGAGTCAGCTCAGGCGCCTGAAGTTTGCGCAGGCGACCATCAATGCGCACCCGCGGGGGCGATCCGACTTTGCAATGCAGGTCAGACCCACCGCTTTCTACGAGAGCGCGCAGGTAAGGCTCGATTGACTGTGCTTCTGTGGCCACACTGAGTTATCGGCAGATAATGCCGGTTCCTTAACCCATTTGGGCTAGGCGAATTTGAGCCGGAATTAGGCGATTTCGACCACGATGTCGCCCTCTTGGACCACATCGCCCTCCTGGACATGAATCGCGGCCACGGTCCCAGCAAATTCCACCAGCATGGGAATTTCCATCTTCATGGACTCCAACAAAATCACCATGTCACCTGGCTGGACGGCGTCACCAACCTTGACCACGACCTTGGCGATATTGGCAACAAGCTCTGCCCGCACTTCTTCTGCCATGCCCACATCCTATGGGCAGGGCTGTCAACTACATTGCAAAAGAAGTGTTGCGCTCAACAATTCGGGACAAAGTCTCGACAACTTTCGGGTCAAAGTCATAAACCATGCCCAAACGCAATCGCTCCAGCGCCTCATAGCGGCGACTGCCCTCTAGCGATCCACCCACTAAGTCGTCAAAAGCATTGACCGCTCGGATGATTCGGCTCCCCAAGGGCACACTCAAGTCAGCAGCCTCTTGCGGTCGTCGATAAGGATCAGGAATGTGACGAACGATGCGCGCTACTTCATCAAGTACGCCGGTTTGAACAATGACATCGGCACCCTTTTCGGCAATTTGGCGCTGTTGGTACGGCGCTGCGACAACAGTGGCACCACCGGGAATTGGGTCGTCCAGGGACAGCTGACCGATGTCATGCATGAGCGCGGCATATTCCAAGTTGAGAAGATCTGTCTCAGCCATACCCATCTCGCGGCCCACCGCTAACGAAATGTCGCAGACTCGACGAGCATGCCCGGTTTCGGTGTAGCCACCGACCTCAGTGACCCGAGACAAGGCACGAATAGTTTGGCGATACGTCGAGCGGATCATGGCGTATCGCTTGAAAGCCACCTGCACCAAGACCATCTGCAAGGCGAAAACTGGTAGCGACCAGTAGGCCATCGCACTTGAGGTCATGGAGATCATGACGGCGGTGGCAGCAACGGCCGAGTTCAGCCCCAGGCCGGCCTGCAATTCGTCCCCAAGGGTCCGCAGGAAGGGCGCGCGAGTTTTTGCGGCCCGAACAACCGATGCCATGACCGCATCAGCCAGTAAAGCCAGAATGCAGACCGCAACCATGATCAAAGAAATTTGCCAGGCCGGAAAACTTTGGCCTTCCGCATAAACCCACAGTGGACGGAACAAAAACGCAGCTAATGCAACTGACAAAATTTGTCGGGACATCAAGTCCAACGCCGGCAAGCGAGAGGCGATGACGTGAGGAATCATTCCCAACACCATGGCAACAGCGGTGACGGTAACGGCTTGGTACGCAGCATGCTCGGCTTTGACGCCACCGAACCATGGCAACACCGAATAAGCCAATGCACCAGCAGTTGCAACCGGCCACACTTCACGATCCCCCGGCAGGCGCAATCTCAAAAATGCGCCAACACCGATGAATACACCAAAAGCCAAAGCGATCAGTGGTTGACGAACCCCACCAATGGCGGTGGCACACAATGAAATAACCGTAACGATCAAGGCCGCAACGGCCAGCAAAACCGAAGCAGTCAAACCAGCCTCATGGGAGCCCGATCTCGGGCGAACAGCCTCCAAGGTCGTCATGGCCGAACACCGTCCTGCCGCTGGACAGACTCAGACTCAGCGCGCTGTTCTCCGATGGCCACCGCACGTGGCTCGGCAACCAGTGGATCATCGTCGTCAAAGACCGGTCCACCCTGTTGAGCGATCAGCTCGTCTGCAGTCGGCGGTTTCGCCGGCTCCCAGCCAACCTGTGACACCGCGAAAATCAAGGCATCAACCATCTGCGGGTCGAACTGGGTCCCACGACAAATCAGCAATTCATCCATTGCCTCATCGACGCTGCGGGCTGATCGATAGGACCGCGTGGAGGTCATCGAATCAAAGGCATCAGCGACGGCAATCATTCGGGCAAATTCGGGGATTTGATCACCCTTCAGACCAGAGGGGTAACCAAGTCCATCAATGCGTTCGTGGTGGTGATAGATGCCAGCAAGGGCTTCATCGAGGAAGCGGATATCTCGCACAATGTCATGGCCACGAGTGGGGTGCAGTTTGATTGCTTCAAACTCTTCCTTGGTCAATTTGCCACTCTTACGCAAAACGGTCGTGGGCACACCGAGTTTTCCAACGTCATGCAAGGTGCCGGCATATTCCAAAGCTTGCAATCGATCATCGGAAATTGTCATAGCTTGGCCAATAAGAACTGAAGCGCGCGCTACTCGTTCGCTATGACCGCGGGTATAGGCATCCTTGGTTTCCACTGCTTGCACCAACGAGCGAATCGTTGCGCTGTAGGCCTGTTGTTCGGCGGCAAACTGTCCCATGGCCCAGCGGGCAACAAATAACGGCAGCAATCCGAATGCCAAAGCAAGTGGTCCAACTTGAGTCCACAGCACAGCCAAGACCATGCCCAGTGCTGAGTACGCAACTCCAGGCAGCAGGGTTCGCAACAAGATGTCGCGCAAAAGTCGGATTGATGAGGCATCTTCCACGATGGCGATGACCACGCCAACCAAGAGCGAGTTAATGAAGGCGTAAACCACACCGCTGACCAAGGCAGGGATAAGCACCTTGGGGAAGCTGGAGGGGTCCAGGGTCGAAGTGCCGCCTAGAAGGGCGTAAATCGACCCACCAGCGGCCACCGCGATGACCAACTGACCGGCGTTGAACACTCGTTTGACCGGAGCGATTCGGGTCACGTCGCACACCGAAGCCACGGCGACAAGAACTCCGCCCCAAATCCCAAGCACGATGTAGGCAGCAATAGCAACCGGAGTGGTCACGGTAATTGTCAAACCTGCGGTTCGGGTGCCTGGTCCAACCGGTAGCGAATCGGCAAGGACATAAAGAACCGCAAAAACCAAAATGGGTAACCACTGCTGGATTTGTCCAATGGCAAAAATGCTTAACCCAAGCGATGCAGCAACGACGGTGACAATCACCAATCGCGCATTGCGGGGAAGCTCGCGCATCAATGCTCCTGCCAAGTCAAACTAGCTTTAGCTCTTGCTTTCTGCGTGAGAGCGACACTGGGATCGACAGCGGGATGGCTCACATTAACGCCAGGAAACGCCTGGCTCGAGAAGCATCTTAAACATGGTGGGTAACACCCCCAGGGATTAATGTCACGCTCGCCGCTAGTTGAGCATGCAAGATCCGCTCCGCTTGGGGGAAGAGCGGACAAGTCCGCTCAAGTGGAGCAAAACGAATGCTGGAAAGTGCAGACATACGTTCCTCTGTTTGGTTCTGCCAAACAGAATGCGAGTCACCACGCTGCCGATCCCGGTATCGCTCTCTTTAGTTGTCACCGGCTCTTTGGGCTTACCCAACGAACCTGATAGAGCCTGACAAGCTCCGGGGCTTGTGAGGCTGTAGTGCTTCAAGTGAACGGTGTGAAGTCACTGGAGTCAAGCCCTGCCAGTGCCTAGGCACAATCTACCGCCTGAAATGGCCCAAACGGCTCAAGCCAAGGCAGGCTCGCCACGCCTGATTTTGGGTCCTGACCTACGCTGAACCAGTGACTGACCCCAACAATGAGCGCCTGCAGGCCTACACACTCCTGATCAAGGGGCTCTTAGGGCTGCGCTCACAGGGCATCAGCGAGAGCGAATTTCTCATT
Organism: uncultured Actinomycetes bacterium; assembly: GCA_903920865.1. Classification (GTDB taxonomy): domain Bacteria; phylum Actinomycetota; class Actinomycetes; order UBA12327; family UBA12327; genus AcAMD-2. The sequence continues at coordinate 36,614 of CAIXNN010000009.1, read as the reverse complement.
CAAACCCTGCCAGGTCTGTTGGCGGTAGTGGATTCAGCTGAAGAACCTGCCTCCGAGCAAGTCCAGCCCTCCGCGTCAATTCCGGTGTCCGCGAGATCTGAAACACCCATTGAGCCCAGTGTGCAACCGGCGCGCCGCCCACGCTTACTGGTTGCGGGGCTTACGGTTGTAAAACCGAGTTCAAATAATTTTTCCTCGCCACCACTGGCGGCTTCCTCCGAAGGAGAAGTTGACGTGACCACCCTGCGACTTCGCCCTGACTTTGAGGCTGCCGTGAGTCAGATTCAAGGTGTGCGGGCCGCAAGCGTGGTCACCAACGGAACAGCTGATCCCACTGAGATTCACATCTTGGCCATGACTGGTCGCACTCCTAAACAAATTGTCCGTGATGTCCAATCCCTTGCCATCGCCCAATTTGATCTCGAGATCGATCACCGCATTGTCAGTGTGGTCCAGCTTGAAGATGCCGACCTGGGCACTGTCCCAGTTGCGCCGCCCACACCGGAACAAAATGACGGACACCATGACAACGTGGCCGAAGCAACTGCTGAGACCAGCAACGAGGTTATTGAATTAGATGCCCGTGAGAGTGCCCCAGTGGGACTAACTGTCGTCCCAGATTCTGGCTCTGGCCGGCACGCAGCAAGTTTTGGCGGTGGAACGCAAGCCACTGCACGAGTCATTGCGATGCCCGATGTCGTGGCCGATGTAGCTGCTGAGAGCGCAACAAGCTCAGCAGCAGCCAGCGAAGAAGCCGGACCACGACCCTCCATCAGCGCGATCATGGTGCGCACCAGCGGCGACGAAGCCGAGGCCACCGTCACGCTTGTCACCAACGGAGAACTGTTCGAAGGTCAAGTTGTTGGACCGAGCAATATCTCGCACCGACCGCGCTTGATTGCGCAAGCCACCCTGCGTGCGGTAACTGAACTGCTTGGTCAGCAGGCCGACATTGAATCGGTCATGATCGTTCCCAGCGCAATGAAGTCGATCGTTCTGACCGTGGTATCCGTACTGACTCCTCGAATTGGCGAACAATCGCTGACCGGTTCAGCCCTGGTCCGTGGCGATGAAGCTGATGCAGTGGCGCGCTCTGTGCTTGACGCGCTAAACCGCCGAATCTCTGGCTAACAGGGCAACTTCTAGCCCTACGGCGACGGCGATTTTCAACGCGCTAGGGTTAGGACCTCACCACATGACTTTGGAGTTCTCAGATGAGCAAGCGCGCACGTAAGCGTCGTTCCCGTAAGAAGAATGGCGCCAACCACGGCAAGAAGCCGAACGCTTAATCCTGCTCAATCTCCACGCTTGCCAGCGTGATGGTGACCTTTTCTCTCAGATTCGCCGGTGCTTCTTCGCACCCACAGGCGCGCGCCACTAAGGCTTTGACTGACTGTCCAGCGCCCAAACTTTGTTCGCATTCCTGACACCCTTGCAGGTGTAGGCGCATCGCCGCACAGGTTGCCTCATCGGCTTCACCGTCGATGAATTGATGAAGGAAAAAGCTGACCTGCGTGCAATCAAAGACAATCTTGGTCATGAGGCATCTCCTGCCGGGATAAGCCCACGCTCACGGGCATAGTCAGCCAGTAGGTCGCGCAAGAGTGAGCGGCCCCTGTTCAGTCTTGACATCACAGTGCCAATTGGCGTCCCCATGATTTCAGCAATTTCCTTGTAGGAAAAACCTTCAACATCGGCAAAGTAAACGGCCATGCGAAAGTCCGATGGAATCTCCTGCAAAGCCTTCTTCACATCAGAATCGGGTAGATGATCTAACGCCTCAGTTTCGGCACTGCGCAATCCACGCGAGGTGTGGGCTTCGGCTCGCACCAGTTGCCAATCCTCTACGCCTTCTGCATCGCTTTGTAACGGTTCGCGCTGCTTCTTGCGGTAGGAGTTGATGAAGGTGTTGGTCAAGATCCGGTACATCCAGGCCTTCAGATTGGTTCCGTCCTTGTATTGATGGAAGGATGCAAAGGCTTTCGCAAAGGTGTCTTGGACTAGGTCTTCAGCATCTTGCGGGTTGCGCGTCAAACGCAATGCCGCGCTATAGAGCTGATCCAAAAGCGGCATTGCATCGCGCTCAAAGCGCTCTTGGCGTTCCTGTGGGGATTCCATCGAATCCAACGCTACCGGAATCTCTAGCGTGGCCATACCTCATCCAACTCCTCCAGGACCAGATCTATTCCGAAGCCGTCCTACAAAGGCCGAGTCAGTTCCACTGAGTTGTTACGCACTGAATTGACCGCAGTGCCTACTGGGTAGAGCTCTAACTCCAATGCGCCCGCAGGTTCTAGCAAAGAGGCGACTTGTTCTTTGTTCGTCAAGTCACGGTCTAACCATGCGTCCCAATTGCGCGACTGGATAACCACCGGCATGCGGTCATGAATCGAGGCAAATTCATCAGTAGCTTGAGTGGTCAAGATCGTGCAGGTGATCAAGATTTCATCGTCTTGGCCAAATTTGCTCGGATCATGCCAAAGTTCATACAGACCGGCCATCGGCAAACTCGTTCCATCAACCGGGCGAACAAAAAACGGCTGCTTTCTCGGTTTGCCAGCTGAATCAACATGTCCGGCTTGCCATTCGTAGAAACCGTCGGCTGGCACGATGCATCGCTGCTTGGCAAAGGCATGACGAAAAGATGGCTTAGTCGCCACTGTCTCAGCGCGCGCATTGATCATGCGCGAGGCCATTGATGTGTCCTTGGCCCATGACGGAACCAGGCCCCATCGCATAACGGACAGCTGACGACGATGTTCTTTAGATTCGACAACGACTAGGACATCGGTCGTAGGCGCGACGTTGAAACTTGGCCCGGGTGCATTGCCTGCCGTGGCATCAATATCGACATGGAACTGCTCCATAAGTTGATCTGGTTGCCGGCCTGCGGCATATCGCCCGCACATAAGGAAAGGATGCCATGCCCCACAAAACAGTTTGACGTGAATCCCAAAGGTGGCCTTGATTCATTTAGGGGGGATTTAGGGTGTTGGCCGTTGCTTACGTACAAGCCTACGGGGATGATCAGAACACACAACCGGCTAGGCGAAGGAATATGAATGTTCTTAATCTACCTTCGGCGCGAGCTCACAAAGCGCGTTCGGCAAACCATCCTCATATCTTCCGGCCTGGCGGTGGCCATCGCCCTAGTCATAACAGTCAATGGCGTCTCATCGGGAATTCGTAACGCTCAAAGCGAAGCTCTTTCCGCACTGTACGGAATTGGCACAGACTTGACCGTCACAAAATCAGCCGTTGGCGTCGACGGCGGACCACAAAGCTTTCTCTTTGGCGGGACACAGGGAAGCACGAGCGGGGGCACTCGAAGCCTGTCGTCGAATCGACTAATTCTTGGCCCCGGGTCGGGAACGCTGACTGCACAAGAACTCTCGAAGATTAAGTCGACACCAGGGGTCACCGGCGCAGCTGGGGTTTTGCAACTCAGAAATGTTTCGTTCAGCGGCGACCTGCCCACATTCAGCAAAACCATCAATCAGTTCAACACGTACCGCCAGTCTCAAGGCAACCCTTCCAGTCCTCAAGGTCCCAACACTCCCGGTTCACAAGGGTCCGCACAGCAAAGCCAAAATCAATCCCCGGCCCCACAGACCACCCAGTCAACGACAGTTCAACCCGGACCACCGATAGGCGGGTTTGACGGACAAGGTGGAAGCCGCTTTGGCATTGACAGTTTTTCCGTTGCCGGTGTGGACACGTCCAACCTCAGTATCGGACCGCTAAGTTCGACAAAAATCCAGTCCGGTCGACCCTTGAGGGCATCTGATAAGGGCCAGGATGTCGCCGTAGTTGATGCAACCTACGCCAACGGGGCCAAACTCAAAATTGGCGGAACACTCAAGATTGGTGGAAAGTCCTTCAAAATTGTCGGGATCGTTGCGCCAAGTTCTGCAAATTCGGAGACGGCGAACAACGCATATATCCCGCTCGACGTTGCACAAAATCTTTCAGCTCACAAGACTCAGGTAACAACGATATTTGTACAAGCCACTAATAATTCCAAGATTAGTGAAGTCAAGACTTCACTCACGAAGTCCCTTCCCAGTACGACAGTTAACAGTTCTGCCGACTTAGCCTCATCTGTTTCGGGATCCTTGGCTAACGTTTCTGACTTAGTGGATAATCTGGGTGGATGGCTCAGTTTGATAGTCCTCATCGCCGCATTCCTTATCGCCATGCTCTTTACCAACTCAGGAATTAATCGGCGGACCAAGGAACTAGGAACACTCAAGGCCCTTGGCTGGCGCAATAGCCGCATCATTAAGCAAGTTATGGCCGAGTCTGTTGTGAGCGGACTTATTGGCGGACTTTTTGGAATTTGCTTAGGACTCGTGGGAATTTGGGCCTTTAACCACTTCTCTCCCGGACTTACCGCTTCCGTTTCTCAGTTTGGATCCTTTAGCAGGGGCGGATCAGGAAATGGTCCGCCTGATTTTGGAGGTGGCCAATTTGCACGCCGCGCACAGTCCGGCACAACAACATCGATTAATTTGCAGGCAACAATTTCGTCGGTCACAATCCTGCTTGCCCTAGGACTTGCCCTTCTCGGTGGGCTATTGGCAGGCTTCGCCGGTGGTTTCCGAGTATCAAGACTTAGCCCCGCCGTTGCTATGAGGAGCGCTCAATAAATGACAACTAACCAGTCCCCCATGCTGACTGACAGTGCCTCAATATCAATGTATGAGCTTGACAATATCGGTAAGGAGTTCCCTAAGGGATCCTCAACGGTGATCGCTCTGGAAAATGTTTCGCTTTCCATCCCGCGCGCAGCAATGGTCTCTGTTCAAGGCCCTACCGGTGGAGGAAAATCCACTTTGCTTCAAATTCTTGGCGGACTGGAACGGCCAACGACTGGATCTGTAACCCTGAATGGTACGGAAATTTCTTCCCTTCGAGATGGCAGGCTTTCTCAGATCAGGGCCGAATCCATCGGGTTTGTTTTTCAAAACTACAATTTGATTCCAACCCTTAGCGCAGTAGAAAATGTGCAAACGGCTTTGGTACCGACGAAGATTTCAAACAAAGAAGCACAACATCGAGCCTTACGGGCCCTTGAGTCAGTCAACTTGCTGGATCGGGCTCACCACCTACCTGGTGAGCTCTCTGGCGGTCAACAGCAACGCGTAGCTATCGCTCGGGCATTGGTGAAGAATCCCGAAGTAATTTTGGCCGATGAACCCACCGGAAACCTTGATGAACAAACGCGTGACGACATTATTGGATTGCTTGAAGGGCTGGCTCAAGATCAAGGGATAACTGTCATCGTCGTCACGCACGATTCGACAGTTGCCAAGCGAGCTCAAATCCACCTAAGAATTGACAACGGAAAGCTTGAGACCTTGTAGGAGCGCCCTTCAGTCCAGCCACATTTGACGTTAGCCCACGTGACTAGCCGGTTGTGCACTCCACGTTAGATTTGCTTTTATCGCAATGCTCGCCGAAACACCAACCACGAGCGAACCATCTGTAGGCTGAGATTTGTGAATGAACCTGTCCTTTGGCCCGCGCCGCAAGCCAGTGCTGCCTTCGATGCCACCGTTCAGGTCCCCGGATCCAAATCGATAACCAATCGCGCACTTATTCTTGCCGCCATTAGTAACGGTCCGTCCAAGATTTGGCGACCGCTGCATGCCCAAGACACTATGTACATGGCCGCGGCACTGCGGTCGTTGGGAATCGGTGGCAGCGACCTTGACGACCCGAACTCGCCGGTTCGCGGTTGGGAAGTTGTCCCACAGCCCATGTTTGGGCCAGCCACGATCAACTGCGGGTTGGCCGGAACAGTCATGAGGTTTGTCCCAGCCCTTGCATCGCTAGCTACCGGTGAGATCACCATCGATGGTGACCCGCAAGCCCGCGTGCGCCCCATGCAACCGGTGATTACCGCGCTTCGCGAGCTGGGTGTTCGCATTGAGGACCAGGGACGTGGGCTACTTCCCTTCACCGTGCATGCCGATGGTCCACCACGAGGCGGTCACATCCGACTGGATGCATCCGCGTCATCGCAATTTGTTACTGCCTTGCTTTTGGTAGGTGCTGCCTTCGTCGAAGGATTGACCATTGAGCATCAAGGTGGAGCATTGCCATCCCTGCCGCATATAGATATGACAGTTGCCATGATGCGCGAGCGCGGGGTTGATGTCACAGCGCACACTGAAGATCCAACCCATGCCACCTGGTCGGTCAAACCCGGCGTGGTTTCGGCCGCGGACATCACCATTGAACCTGACCTGTCCAACGCAGCGCCGTTCTTGGCCGCTGCCGCAGTTACTGGAAACTCTGCAACCATTGACCTCTGGCCAAGGACAACTACTCAGGCCGGAGCACGATTCCCAGACTTGCTAGCCGCGATGGGAGCTCGAGTTTCGCGCAATGGCTCATCGTTAACCGTGACCGGTGGCGACACCTTGGCAGGCATCGACGTAGATATGCGCGAAGTTGGCGAGCTGGTGCCCACCTTGGCAGCGGTGGCCGTGTTAGCAGACTCCCCCACCACGATTACTGGCGTTGCGCACTTACGTGGACATGAAACCGATCGCCTGCAAGCCCTCGAAGACCAAATCAATGCACTCGGTGGTCACGTGGAACAAACCAGCGATGGCTTGGTCATCACGCCAACTCCACTTCGTGGCGGGACGTGGCACACATATAACGATCACAGAATGGCAACAGCGGGCGCAATCATCGGTTTGTGTGTCAATTCAGTGATGGTGGAAAATATCGCTACTACCGAAAAGACTTTGCCCGGTTTTGAAGGACTGTGGCATGACATGTTGGGTCAACACAACTGATGGCTGACCATTCGCATCTTGATGAAGATGATGTTCGCGTTCGCCCTGGCCGCGGAAAATCGCGACCACGCTCCAAGGATCGCCCCGCCCACGAAGATGCCGAACAAGGCATTGTTGTAGCTGTTGATCGGGGTCGTTGGACCTGCGTCATCGGATCTGGTGAGAACGAGCGAGTAGTAACGGCCATGCGAGCCCGAGAGATGGGGCGAAAGGGCATCGTCGTGGGAGATTTTGCAGATCTAGTGGGAGATTTGTCGGGGTCTGAGGATTCGCTGGCTCGAATCGTGCGCATTGGAAAACGCACCACCACCCTTCGCCGCACAGCTGATGACACAGACCCTGAAGAACGAGTGATTGTGGCCAATGCGGACCAGTTGGCCGTTGTCGTGGCATTGGCAGATCCTGCACCCCAAACTCGATTAGTTGATCGTGCCATCGTGGCTGCCCTTGATGCGGCGATGCAACCGATTCTTATTTTGACAAAATCGGACCTTGCGGACCCGCAAGACATGATCGATCAATACGCTGCCCTTGATGTTCAAGCCATCGTTACCCAAAAGGGTCAACCACTGACTGAATTGATCAATGCAGTCACCGATCGCCGAACAGTTTTTCTGGGCGCATCAGGTGTTGGTAAATCAACATTAGTTAATGCACTTGTTCCCAGCGCCGACAGATCCATCGGGCATGTGAACGCCGTCACCGGACGGGGGCGGCATACCTCTACCTCAGCCGTAGCCCTTGAATTGCCAGCGGGAGGTTGGGTTATTGATACCCCAGGGATCCGTTCCTTTGGCATTGCGCACGTGCAACCGGACAAACTCATCCAAGGGTTCGCGGATCTAGCTTCTGGTACCGAGAACTGTCCACGAGGGTGCAGCCACGATGAACCTGAGTGCGCCCTAGATGCTTGGGTAGAACAAGGTGAATCAACCGCCCAACGTCTTGATTCGCTACGCCGGCTAATGCGATCAAGGACCGCTGACCCGCGATAGCGTTAGGGCATGTCCACGCTCGAGGCTGATCTCGCATTGGCCCATCACCTCGCCGATGTTGCTGACGGCATAACTCTTGATCGATTTCGAGCCCTTGATTTAACAGTGGAGCTCAAGTCGGATCAAACCCCGGTCACCGATGCCGATCGCGATGTTGAACTCAAACTGCGCGAAATCCTTGATCAACAGCGCCCAGCAGATGTCGTACTAGGTGAGGAATTTGGCGCTGACACTTCCGTGCGTGGCCGTCGCTGGATCATTGACCCCATTGATGGAACCAAGAGTTTTATCACTGGCAACGAAGTCTGGGCCACGTTGATCGCTCTGGTTGATGGCGATGAAGTGATCATCGGGGTTGTGTCGGCACCTGCCATGCAACGACGCTGGTGGGCCGCGCGCGGGTTGGGCGCGTTTACCTCATCCGAATCAGACCAAGCGCGACCATTGCACGTTAGTGTCACGGACCAGCTTCAGCAGGCCTGCTTTGCGTTCTCGCCACGAAGTGACTGGTCCCAACGTGAAACGCAATTTGTCGCCCTTCAGGCACAAGTGAGCAAGGTCAGCGCGAACACCGACTTCTTTGTGCACATGCTGGTTGCCGAAGGGCTCATCGATATCGCCGCTGAGCCCGAACTTTCGCTGTGGGACATTGCTGCCCTTATTCCCATCGTTGAAGAAGCTGGCGGACAACTTTCGGGATTTCGAAATGAGGATGGACTGGTAGCCGGCTGCGCTGTCACGACTAATTCCTTACTGCACGCTGAGGTCTTGTCCATCTTTAGCTCGTAGCGCTAACCAGTTTGCCATTCTTGGTGCGAGCGTGATTGCCACCAAGTCAAACCAGCCATAACCACCAGCGGCCCCCGATGGCGGATTTCCAATGCTGATCTGACCTGTGGGGTCGATGGTGGACCAGCGCCACACCCCCCAATGTGTGCCCACCAGTTCCAAGTAGGTCACGACCACAAAAGCACCAACGTAAACGAGCCGTTGCCGACCGAAGATCAAAAACATGACCAAACAGCCGTACCAGAAACAACCCAGAGCATCACGTTGCGGCGATAGCCACAAACCCCAAGCCGCGTACAAGCCGCCTAGTGCAATGCACGCGATAATTAATTCTCTGCCGAACCGTTGAAAGGTCTGCGAGGTTCCTAGGGTCAATGCGGCGAAGTAGATCAATCCATGGCCTGGCGGAACGAAACTTGGCACGCCAAAAATTCCGCCCAAACGATAGGTATAAACATCAAGCACAGGTGAAAACGAATACTCGATCAAGGTTGCGAAAACAACCACGATGCCTACCTGAATACGAACGAGAACCGTTTCACGCTTGAGCACAAAAACCAGCAAGGCCCAGGTCAAGATTCCTAGGACTAATTGCCCAAACTGATGCACATGAACATCGACGGCAAGCACCACCGTTATCCACCCCATGATGACAATTGCTGGGATGAGTTCCCGCAGGTATGCGCTGCGAGAGGTTTGCTCACGGTCGGTCACCAAATCAGCCTAGGTCAAAGGTCCTATTGCTGTACGTGGCGACTGCGCCCCTAGCAGTTGGAATTCGATAATGGCTTGTGCCAGAGCCGTTCGAGCAGGACTATTGGAAGGTGCCAACCTGAGGGAGGCGAAGATGATCGTTCGAGATGTCATGACCCCTAGCGTGGTCACACTTGGCCCAAGTCACACATTGCGTGAAGCCGCCCAGCAGATGGCCCAGGCCCATGTTGGATCGGCTGTTGTCATTGATCCCGATGTCGGCGTTGGAATCATCAGTGAACGCGCGATCTTGATGGCTATTGCCGAATGTCAAAACGTGGACGAGCAAATTGTCGCGCACCACTTATCTCGCGATGCGGTCTATGCAGACCCCGAGTGGTCACTGGACCTAGCTACAGATGCCATGCGAAAAGGTGGCTACCGACATCTGGTTGTGCTAGATGATGGCAACGTCATCGGTGTGATTTCTCTTCGAGACATTGTTCGCGCTTGGCAACCAGTAATCCACGATTAACTTAGCCACCACGAACATCTGGCGGCAAGACAGCATCGGTAGGCAGTTCAGGTGTGACAGTGCTTGATTTGCGTGGCAATTCTTTGACACTTCCATCGAGCTGGCTCACTAGGGAGCCGCCAGTAAATTCCTGCTTGAGGGTGCCATTGGCTTGCCTTTGAGCGTTAGCCAACGGAACTCCCAATGTGCACGGTGAGGTCGGGAAGCACCACCCATCGATAAGGGGTGGCAAAACTGTTCGCGCCCCGCGCTTTTGGGAGTACACGATCACTCCGCGTTCAAACCACGTGACGGATTCACGGCCAAATTGTCGAAGTGTGGATGTGCCAGTCAGTGGCAATCCGAAAACTGCCTGACCCCCACCACGGCGATACGCATTTTCTGTATCACTGGTGATGACATAGGTGTTTGAGCCCGGTGATAGATAGATGGATCCACCGTCGAAATTTCTAATGGACCAATCGGTATTACTCACCAGAGGGTGCACTGAATCTTTGGAGTAACCCAGAACGCTGCGTTCAGCCCCAGCACGGGCGTAACGCGCATAGATGGGTTCGTTTCGCACCGGCGCCAACACCACTGCTAAGACCAGGACGATAAAGGTGCCGGTGGTCAGCCATGGCGTTAATCGATTGCGCGCACGGTGTCGATTAGGAACAAAAACATCATCAAAGGCCGTGAGTTCAACCACCTCTTGGCCTTGCAAACCCCTCAGCTGGCGAGCCTGAAGTAAGAGCAGAATTCCCCAACCCGCGGCGGCATACAGCGGAATCGCGGCCGGTAAGGCGTAGCGATAATCAAACACTGAGGTAGCCGAAGGCACCACGATCAATGCAGTGCCGGTGGCCGCGAACAAAAGCGGATCAAGTCGCCGAGCGCCCCCCTTGATCCGCCTTCCAACAACGGCACCACCAATTCCCAGTAACAGGCACAACAGAAGGAAGAGTCCTTGCGTCCCAAAAACCGATTGCCACCCGCGCAGGAAGGTTGCGGCTTGCTGGCTTAAGGACACATCAGACTTGTCATCGGCAAAATCCGATCCACTCAACACCACTTGCTGATCGGGGCGAGCCGGCACCAGGGGGAAGTCCCACCAAGATGGCGGGGTGTCTTGGACGCTGGAAAAGCGCCCAGGCGAAAAGTAGTGCACTAGATCGTGCGCAACCAATCTCGCGTAGTCCAAAGGCTGTTGAGTAATCACCGCCACCCCAAACTCTCGGCCTTCGACTTCTCGCTGCTGTCCTATCGCTAGTGCAGTTTGTCCTTTGGGGATTTGATTAAACGGAGAAGTTCGATCCCAGGCATAGAAATTGCTCCCTGGGCGTGCATCCAGTGGCGTTGAATCGCACAACTCTCGGGCTGCATTGCTCAGTGTCAAGCGCGTGCAATCAGCAATTGGTGCCACCCGGGCATAAAGGAAGCGCCCATCTTTTTGGATAGCAAACGTGTCGTAGGTAGCAAGGAACCACCCGGCATAGGCCACAATCGGCAAACAAAATGCAACGATGCACGCGCAAATGGATTTCCAGCTCACGCGGCGAGCAATCAAATAGGCCAACATGATGGCAATCACCGGAAGGGCAACGGTTCTGGTCAAGGTGGCAGCAGCTAAGAGGACACCGACAACGAGGCCAGACCCAAGGGTGAACCGTCGCCGAATAGCTACAAGCAGAGCGCCCACGATCAAAATGCTGAACAGCACCTCGGTCATCGCAACATGTTCGATAAGGATTTGATAACCATCGAGCAACATGGGGGCTGGAACGATCAGCGCCAGCCATACCGGAGCATTCAAGTGAAGCAGTGTGGAATACAAGATGATGGCCAAGAAGATAATGGCCAAGTGTTGGATCAGGGCAATGGTCCAGATCTCATGAGTCCACGACATCAGTCGCAAAAATGCTGAGTATCCAAATGGTCGCGAGGTTGACAACTGACTCGATTGGGCAGCAATGAGATAGGTCTGCGAATCACCAAAGAACATCAGCAGGGGCCGATAGCCAACGAGGGCCACCACGCGCGGCACGAGGGCAGCAACAACCAACAAAGCAAAGGGAACATGTACCAGCCACGACGGTGGGGGCTTTCGGCTTTGTGCGCCAGCGCCTTCGGCTCCGACTAAGTCATCGGCATCAAGGCCGCCCTTTTGGGTGCGGGGAAGCATGGCTTAAGAGTGCCCTATCAATGGGTCCACACCAAGCACCAAGACCATGGCTCGCTTAGGCGAACGGGTGGATCACCAATCCGCTCGGCAACTTGGGCTCAAACCAAGTGGACTTTGGCGGCATGACTTCCCCGATGTCGGCAACTTCAATCAAATCAAGGACCGAAGTCGGTGGCATCGAGAAAGCAAGTGCAGCGCCTTCATTGACGAGGCGTTCAAGTTCATCCGTGCCGCGAATTCCGCCCACGAAACTTATCCTCTTACTTGTTCGTGGATCATCAATTCCTAGGATCGGTCCAAGGATTTGATTTTGCAACATTGAAACGTCAAGAAGTTCCAACGGGTTTGACGTATCTGCGGGTGCTTGGGTGAATCGGCAGCGATACCACTGATCATCGGCATACAAGCCGAATACATGTTGTTCAACTGGCGCAACTGCTGAGTCCACCTTTTCCATAATCACGACCTCTTCGAGGGCCGTGAAGAATTCCGCGAGCAACTGACCAGCCAAGTCGTTAACCACCCGGTTGTAGGGCATCACATTCACGCTGTCGTTAGGAACCAAGATGGCAAGGAAACCATCAAGCCCATCAGCAAACTCCAAACCCTTGACCGCTGGTTTGCTCGGCGGCTGATCACCCTTGCGACGCTTGCGCACCACTGAGGCAGCTGCGCTGCGGTGATGGCCATCGGCAACGTAAGTGCGTGGGATGAATTCAAAGGCCTCAACAAGTTCAGCAAGCACACTTTGATCATCAATGAGCCATAGTTCGTGACGAATGCCGTCATCGGCGGTCACATCTATCAGCGCAGAGCCAGTCATCGCCTCAGAAATAATGCTGGCAATGACATCATCGGCTCGATAGGTCAAAAACACTGGTTCGTCATGAGCGCTGACCGCATCAATGTGGTTGACCCGGTCAAGTTCTTTATCGGGACGAGTAAATTCGTGGATTCGAATGTCCGTGCGGTCGTAATCATCAACACTTGCCGACGCAACAAGTCCGACTTGGACCAGCTCGCCCATCGTCTGACGGATGGCATACATCACCGGTGCTGCCTGGCGAACAAATGAGCCATCGTTTACGAGCGAGTCAAGCGCAATGCGCGATTGCTCATAGGCCTGCGCACTGGTGGGATCAGATCCAGGTGGCAGATCAATCTCAGGTCGGGACACATGCAGGAACTGATTGCGTCCATTTGCCACCATGTGTGCGGCTTCTTCAGCATTCATCACATCGTAAGGAAGCGAAACGATGGTGTTTGCAACGGCGGGATTGACAGTAAGTGCCCTAAAGGGGCGAACAGCGACCATGACCCAAGGCTAACTAAGCCCTAATCACCATCACCGCGGAGTGTGCATGTTGGAGAACCGCCGCACTGACAGATCCGAGCATCAGGCCCTTGAACCCGCCACGACCACGAGATCCCACCACAGTTAGGACTGCCCCCGCAGATGCATCAATGAGTGCAGCGCTAGGACTGCCCTGCACCAAACGCTCAACAATCTCAACCGCGCCGTGGGTTAGGGCAAGGCTGGAAAGGGAAGTATTCAGCGTTACCCACCCTTGATCAACCTCGCTGTCGCGAATGCGATCAAAGTCCTGCCCTGAATTGATCAATGTGCCGGCGAAGGAGGTTGACCAGGCATGAACGAGAAGTAGTGATGTCTTCCGAAGCGCCGCCTCAGCAAATGCCAACTCAAGGGCGCGCTGTGAAGCAGGTGAGCCGTCGACGCCGACCACGACCGGTCCGGTTTGCACCGCATCAGCCTCACGTACTACGACCACTGGACACTGCGCGTGGCTGGATATTTGTTGGCTGGTGGAACCTAACACCAACCCACGCAAACCACCGCGACCACGCGAACCCACCACAATCATCAAAGCATCGTCAGCAAGGTCTAACACGTGTCCGGCAGGCGAGCCAGTACCAAGACTTCCTGTCACGCTGACCGAGGTTTTGCCGGCGGCTTCCTTGACAATGTCATCGAGCCAGTCTTGAGCTTGATGCTCCACCTCATGATTGACCTGCGCGTCTTGCACCATGTCAGGAACAGCACCAGCAACAGCCGGAGTTGCGTGTACATCTGGCTGCCACGTGTGAGCAATCACGACCTGGGCGCCATGGCGTTGCGCCTGCGCAAGAGCCCAGTCAAGAGCCAGAACGGCTTGCTGCGAACCATCAACCCCAACAATGATGCGACTCATATCTGCCTGCCCTGTATTGCTAACCCGGATGTTGGTCCTAGTGTGTCGCATCGAATAGATCAAAGGGCGCCGGACAGCCACGAAGGCCCAAGCACGTCCTTACTTCCACCCATCAGTCCCACACTCCCTGACCAATCCGCCTGACCATCAAAAGTGCCTATGGGCTAACCTTTGATCACCGACGCGGGGTGGAGCAGCTCGGGAGCTCGCTGGGCTCATAACCCAGAGGTCGCAGGTTCAAATCCTGCCCCCGCTACTCAATGAGTCAGGCCCGGTCCCTTGTGGATCGGGCCTGACTCATGTGCCTATTGAACGAGCCAGGATGTGGGAGGAAGACCGCGTAGCGGTCCGACGGTTCCTGCCCTCGCTACTACAGATCAAGAGTTGGCCCAACAGGGTCAGCTCTTCATTGCTTCAAAGGTGTCTGCGAATTCACCCCCGCAAGAGTTCGGACTACTTTGCCTTCGTCGCCGATCGTGCATTGCGATCGAATGATTGTTGGTTCTCAGAAATCTCCGCGTACCGAACAACTGCCCATTCGGCCAATGCCGTGACAGGTTCAACCAGGGTCCGTCCCAATGGACTCAGCGCGTACTCCACTCGTGGCGGCACTTCAGGAAAGGCTGTTCGGGTGATGAGTCCGTCGCGCTCAAGTTTACGAAGGGTTAACGTCAACATGCGCTGAGAAATACCTCCAGTAGCCTCTTTCAACACCGAGAACCGCAGGGGCCCATCACTGAGAAGCTTGATCACCAGCAGGCTCCACTTATCGCCGAGGCGGTCAAACGTTCCCCGGATAACAGCGCACGCTGCTACATCTTGCGACGCGATCGATTCGACCGACACAGGAACCTCCATGTCACTTGGTGACAGCAATGTGCCTTTTGTAGGCACTGAAAAAACGGCTAGTGTTTCCAATGGTAACCAATAGTAACCATAACTCACTACCGTTGGAGAAGTTCAATGACCATCGCTCTTATCGTCACCGCCAGCTTGCTGGGATTTATCGCTACCGCATCAGGAATTCAAAAACTTCGCAAGGACCCGAAAGTTCTTGAGGTGATGCACTCGGTGGGTGTGAAGGACAGCCAACTTCCGATCTTGGCGGGGCTTGAAATTGCTGGTGCTCTCGGTTTGCTAATTGGAATCTGGATCCCGCTTCTAGGTATCGCGGCATCAATCGGGTTGGCTCTCTACTTTCTCTCAGCCGTCGTTGCGCACGTACGCGCCAAGGATTCGGCTAAGGAACTCGCTGCTCCCCTCACCTTCGCGATTTTGGCACTGGCCATCGTCGCCCTGGAGCTTGGTCGCTGATGCCGAACTTCACCGAGATGGAAATTTCGTACCTTCGCACCCAGCACCTGATGCGCTTTGCCACTGCATCCGCATCAGGAAGTCCTGACGTGGCGCCAGTGGTGTTTGAGTGCGATGGCGATTTCATATACACCGGTGGATTCGATATCACCAAAACGGTGCGGTACCGCAATATCAAGGAAAATCCCCGGGCCACCGTGGTCGTTGACGACCTCGCGACCGTCAATCCCTGGGCACCCCGCGGGGTTAAGGTCATCGGCGCTTGTGCACTTGCGCAGTCCGATGATGGCCAGCGATTCAAAATCTCACCCGAGGTGATCATCAGCTGGGGCATCAACGACCCCAAGCCGGGCATCCCTGCGATGGAGCGTCGAGTAGTCGAGAAGTAAACCGCGCTAGTTAGTTACTTACTAAACGACGAATGGCCCCGACAAAAGTCGGGGCCATTCGTGTGAGGCAAAAATTAGAGAGCGCGAACGTTCTCTGCCTGAGGACCCTTAGGACCCTGAGTGATGTCGTACTCAACAGCCTGGTTCTCTTCGAGGGAACGGTAGCCATCTGAGGCGATAGCGGAGAAGTGGACGAACACGTCTGCTCCACCATCGGCCTGTGCGATGAATCCGAAGCCCTTTTCAGCGTTGAACCACTTAACGGTGCCTTGTGCCATGTTATTTATCTTCCTTATTTGGGACGAAACAAGCGCACACTGTGTGCACTTGTGCTGCGGCCGACGTCCTGACCTGCGCATGTGGTCGAAGTTAAATAACAACTAACACCGAGCGGGAGTTCGAAAACCAATTCTGAAACAGCAACTACAGCTACCTATAACGGTACGGGATGCGTAACCTGCCTCAAGCACCGGTAGGCAGAACAGGACATTGGGCTCAAAGTCAGCAGTCCTAGCCCCACATGGGCTTTGTCCTGCCCACAAGCCCCTACTGCCCAGGGTGCATCCGATCTAGCCTGACTAGAGGCGAACCCACCACTGGCTAATTGGCTTTTGAGTTATTTGTCTACTCATCGCTAAGAGGAGACCACCATGAGCACACTTGTTAAGCACACCACCCCCATGCCTCTGGCCGAATGGGCCACTCGCGACCTTCCGGAGTTCTTTCGCGGATGGGATTGGACCGATGTCGGTACGTGGTTTGATCGCGACTCACTTCGCCTTGAGGAGTTTCGCGAAGACGGCGCGATGATCGTCAGAGCTGAAATCCCAGGCATTGACCCAGACAAAGATGTCGAGATCACGGTTTCGGAAGGAGCGCTGTGCCTTCGCGTTGAGCGCAGGTCCGAAACTGAGGATTCAGGCAAAGGCTTCTATCGATCCGAATTTCATTATGGTCAATTCACCCGTCGCATTCCACTGCCCGCTGGCACGACCGAGAAGGAAATATCGGCGAGCTATACCGATGGAATCCTAGAAATCAAGTTGCCAATTACCCAGACTCACAATGGCGCAACCAAGATTGAGGTCTTGAGGAAGTAGCAGCAAACTCATCGTCTTTTCATTCAATGAGTTTGATCTCTTGGTTCTACTCCTGATCCTCGTCGGCGTTGACTGTGATGTGGTGGCCGCCATACACCGTGGCAACCATTGCGCCATAGTCATCGCCCACGCGGGTGACCAAGCCAATGGCTGAACGCAGATTGCGCTCAGTTACAGCCTCACCGAGCAGGGACGTTGAGATATAGAAGTGGCCGTCGTTGAGGAAAGCCTTCACATCAGCACATTTACGGTTTAGATTATTGATCTCCTCATACAGGCCCTTGACCGGCTTAAGGTCGCGAACAAGAAGGCTGAGGAGCCGAACCTCCTGGTCCTCAATGGTCAACCACACCGGTGAAGGGTCCCCTTCGGCGCTCTTGCGCCATTCGCGCGTATTAATCAGGTAGTCGCCATCGTCATCTGGCTTGATCAATGTCACGTGCCCTTCACGATCTGCAGTCAAATTCAGGTACGTCATCACAGCATGGGACTCCAGAGCCGTGCGCTTACCAACTTGTCCTTTACACATTGAGCAGTTCCTTTCCACCGTTGAATGTCTGGGGAAGCAATTCTTTGAATTAGTAGCCGCGGGCAAACTCAACTAAGGCTTGAGCCGCTTCAATTGCATTGTTGTGATGGGTGCTGACGTGATCGTCTTCGACTGCACGTGCAACCCACTTGGTTTGACTGCGACGATGAACAATGCCAACACATTCATCATCGACTTTCACCGAGAATCCGCCCTCTTCGCGTTCCTCAAGTTCAACTTTTGCGCTGCCGCGTGAAAGCACCCGAATCTCACCTGGGTACAGAATCTTCATCATCTGTTCATGGGTGATATTTTCCGAAGGGTCCACCGGCGTCTTCAGCCGAGCCATCAACTCTGGACCGATATAGGTCAAGGCCTCAATCTCTTCCGCAGTCATCTCCTCCTGCCAACTCTCATCGACTTCTTCGTCGGGAAGCACAAACTCAAAGACTTCGGCCAGGCCAGCGCTTGCGGACGGATCGTGGATGAATTCACGCTCCGGTTCACCGTCAACTAAGCCTTGCTCCGATGGACTTGGAGCGCGCAACTGTGGATCGGTAAATCCGAACCACGCAGCAAAACTCTTGAGCACATGGCCCATGTTCCCTCCCTGTTTAGGACAACCGACCAGGATAGCACACATTAGAGCGAATATGCGCTAATACCCAAAACCTTAGCCCGAGGGTGCGACAATGCACCTATAGTCAGTTCCCGAAGGAAGGTGAACCAGTGCCCCGCAATCAGGACGAGCAGCACTCCAACCTTTCCACTGGCTCATCCCTTGAGACAGAGGGGAAGAGGGCAATTCGCGATGCGCCAGCAGCTGGCGGATCGACGGCGCGGAGATTGCGTTCGCAGGAACTCTGGCGGGACGAATCAGGCCGAAGCCTCGAGGACTACCCACGCCCATCGGTGGCCGTTGATGTGGCGGTTTTGACGGTGCCTGATCCCTTGGACTTGGAACTGCGCTATTCCTCCAGTAGCCAGGAAACTGAATCTGAGGGCGGCCTGCACGTACTGCTCGTTCTCAGCGAAATCCGCTCGAGTAATCAGCCGCTCAGCAAACCAAGTTGGTCGCTGCCGGGCACCTTTCTCCATGACGGAGAGACCCTGATTCAGGCAACCAACCGAGCATTGCTTACTAAAGCTGGGATCAAGGGTTTACATCCACGACAGCTCAAAGTCTTCGACGAGTTAAGACGCGATCCACGGGGACGGGTCCTTTCAGTTGGGCACTTTGAACTGGTCAATTGGGAAAAGATTAGACAAGCAGTGCTGTTCAATCCCGACATTCGCTTGCGAAGTGTGCGGTCCGTGGCAGAAAAACGAACTCGGGTGCGCATTGACCACCGAGAGATCGTCAGCCAGGCCGCTGAACGAGTACAGGCGGACTATCGAAGTGTTCCCGATCCCTACCGCCTGCTGGCAGAGCCGTTCACCCTGAGGGATTTGGAATCACTCCACCGCAGGATTGACCCAGATGGGACGCCGGCTAAGGACACTTTCAGGCGACGCATGATGAACTACCTGGTAGACACTGAGTCCACGAGTTCGGGATCCATTGGCAAGCCGGCTCGACTCTTTGAAAACAATCCCTCACGCACCGGTAGAAATCGACCAACCTGAATCTGACTGTCGACGACCAAAACATTCCAAGACTGTCAGCGCCTGCGGGCTCCAGCGATAAATCGCCGCTTGGCCGTGGTGACGACCCAGTTCTAGCGCTGTGTGTTCGGACTCAAGCCCGGTTACTAGGAAGCCTTCTTCTCGCCATGCACCCTGCGGGTCAAAACCTGCACAGTCCACAACGTTGATTCCATCGGCGCGCAACTGCTCACGCAATGCTTGGTTGCGCAAGCCGTTGACCGAATCTGGCAGGGTCGACACCATCGGATTCCACGCCGTCAGGATGTAGGCGTCGGTTTCAAACGGGAATAGGCCACTAACCGTGCCCTGTGCCGCTGGGATGATCTGGAAGTTATACGGTTCACCAAGGGCGAGGTGCGCATTGCCAAACACCGACCAGACATTGGGGTTAAGCATCGGCGAGCCCATGCGTTCAACCAATGCTAGGTAGCGACGAACTTCAGGAACATTGCCCCAGCGAGATTTGAAAACCTCACCAAGTTGGCCGAAATATTCCAGAGTTTCTTGGCGCGGTGACTGAAAGAGCTCAAACAATGGTCGACCGGCTTCAAGATCTTCAACCACAGCTCGCACATTGGAGATTTTTTCGGCCCAGGCAACACGCAACGTGGCTAAGTCTGCTTTACGCAAGCGATCTAGGTACTCGACTTTTCCCTCTTCCCAGGACAACGGCGCCGTATTCTCGCCAGGCCTGCCATAGGAACATCCCTTGACTAGCTCAAGAACTCGCGGTCCAAAGCGGTCCTCAATGTCACTTTCAATCCCGGGGTAATAAGCATCTTCCAAACTATCGTGCAGTAGACCCGCGATGGCCTCATCTTCACCGCCACCGGCTATCCAAATGCGCGATGAGACCTCCAGCAGGTGCGCAATCACCGGCACTGGAGATTCGTACTCAAATTTGCGCTGGGTCTGACCACGATGAAGATCAGACATCCACGCAAGTGCTTCGTTATATCTCACTGAATACAAAAGATTCGACCCATCAGCTGGTGGCAAAGCAACTCCCCCGAGTTTTAATCAAAACGTCAGTACTTATGTTAGAGGTCACCACCGACAAACCTCAGTTTACCTAGCCCAATTCAAAACTGGTCACACCAAATACTTTCGGTTGGTCGATTGCGGGCTGTCCGTTCGCATACATGCGAACAGTTTCAAAAACCGGTTCAAGCCCCAAACCTTCGGCCAATTCAACGCCTGCAGCATGATCGACAGAGACGTCAAGAAAGATTTGGGAGCCAGGCGAAATCTTCTTCAAAAGTTCTTCAACAAGAAACTGGGCAATCTCGCGCGATTCAGCAAAAACCGGGCCGAATTTGAACCCCACCCCACACTCACGCAGTACCGAGAAGCCGAGACAGTTCTCGCCCTGAAACACCCCAGCAGTGCGTGCGTGCGGTTGCTGGATCCAGTCTGATAAAAACGCGTTTCGCTCTGCTCCAAAACATTCCCGATCCAAAGTTGCGATTGCCTCAAGATCGCCAGTGCTCAATTCGCGAAGTTCGCCCGCCTGACCTGCGGACCTCGAACCGGCTCGGTGGGGAACGCCGCCATAGCGAACATTTCGATGTGCCAACTTAAAACCCGATAATTCATAAGCAGACTGCATTTCAAGGACCCCATCAAGGCCAACGGCACTTCCGCTGACACGTTCCATCGCCGCCGCCCACAATGCTGTGCCAATCCCGCGACCCCGAAATTGCGGGGCGACGATGTATAAACCTAAGAAAGAAAAATCGTCCCCGTAGCGCACCGCCGAGATTGTGCCAACCAATTCGTCATCGATGAATGCGCCGATAAATCCTTGCGGGTCTGCAGCGTAAAAAGATTCCGCATCGAATAGTCCAGGATTCCAGCCTTCGGCAGCGGCCCAAACCACCGCCAGCTTTACTTCATCCGAGCTAAGTGTTCGAATCTGCACTAACTACCCCTAAGCAAAATTACTGATTCACTGAATCAGACTCAGGAACGTCGACGTTTGTCTCCTTGGGCTGCATCGCAGCGGTGTTCTTAGCCGCTGAACGCAAGAACATGGCAGCGATGATCGCTCCGACCAGTAAGACAAATGCCGCCACGTGATAGGCGGCCGAAAAACCAGCAACAGTTGCTACCGGGAAAGGCGTTCCGTTGGCGCTCTTAGTGGCTGAGACGCTGACAGCGATTGAAACCAGGGTGGCTAGTCCTAGGGCGCTACCAATTTGTCCACCCGCGCTGAGGATTCCTGAAGCAATACCGGCATTTTCCTCGGTTGTTCCGTCCACACCAGCGATGGTGAACGTGACAAAGCCGCAGGCCGCTGCAAAGGCAACCAGCAGCATGCCAGGCAATACATCCGTGGGATAAGTGCCTCCAACGCTGAGTTGCGAGAGCTTAAGAAGTCCAAGGAAGCCCGAGATTAATCCCAACGGCATGATCAAACGGATACCCACTTTGGGCACAAGCGCAGAAATGATCGGGAAGGAAAACAAAATTACTAGACCCAAGGGCAAATAAGCTGCGCCGGTTTTAAGAGGCGAAAATCGCAAGATGACCTGCATGTACAAAGTGGTGGTAAAGAAGTACGTGGACAGCACCGAACCAAAAAGCACCGATGCAGTCACACCGACAACGCGATTGCGATTCTTAAAAATGTCCAGTGGGACCATCGGCATTGTTTGACGCTTTTCCCACAAAACAAAGACCACGATCAAAATCGCCGCTAGGGCTAGTTCACCAACCAATTGAGGACTGGTCCAGCTCTTTGACCCCTTGTTGAGCAAGGCAAAGACAGCAGTACCAATGCCGAGAGTGATCAAGATTGAGCCGATGACGTCGAGTTTGGGGCGGCTGGGGGCTCGGGATTCGGGAACAAATCGTGTGGCGAGCAATAATGCGATCAAGGTGATGGGGACGGTGACGAAAAATACCCATCGCCAGGATGAGTATTGAACAATAAATCCAGATAACACCGCACCGATAGTTCCTCCGAGTGCACTGATCCCACCCCAGGTTCCCAGCGCTCGAGTCCTCTCCTTGGGTATGGTGAAGATTCTTGTAATCGAAGACAGCGCAGCTGGTGCGGCCATTGCTGCACCAGCTCCTTGCAGGAATCGCATCGCGATCACTACATCTGCGTTCCATGCCAGGCCGGCAATAAAGGAGGCCCCACTAAAGGTTGCGATGCCGATCATAAAGAGTTTGCGCCGACCATAAAGGTCACCCAAACTTCCACCGAGCAAGAGCAGACCACCGAAGGTCAAGCCGTACCCATTGACGATCCAGGCCAGGCGTGCTTCCGGTAGGTCGAATTGACGTTGGATAGAAGGAAGGGCCACATTGACCACAGTGGAGTCAAGAACTAAGACAAACTGCGCAAGGGCCAAAACCGTCAGGGCGGTCCAACGCCCCGGCAATGGCTGAGCATCGCTCGAAATATTTGTTGCGCTCACACCTGCTGACGAAGCTTGCGACGACTCGTTCATTGCACCCCTAATCATTTTGACCTCTGACAGTGTGTCCTACTCACCCTTGGTCCGCGCGCCACCGGCCGGTCCGAGCGCCAAAACGGACATATCGAACCCAAGTCAGAAGGCTCTAGGCACAAAAATCTCCCCCAAAGTGCGCACTTGAACAAGTTGTGCAACGCTTGCACCACCGCAATAC
The DNA here is from genome assembly GCA_903920865.1 of uncultured Actinomycetes bacterium. Lineage (GTDB taxonomy): Bacteria > Actinomycetota > Actinomycetes > UBA12327 > UBA12327 > AcAMD-2. The sequence goes on along the minus strand of CAIXNN010000009.1, from coordinate 13,795 downwards.
GACCTAAGGAGCCACATGAAGTCGACCCGCACTGCCCTTGTTGCAGTCACCATTGCAGCTTTGGCGTTCAGCCTGACTGCCTGCAGCAAGAAGAGCGAGCCAGCTGCCGCACCTGCGACAACCACACCAGCTGCTGTTGCAAGTGGCCCATTCGGTGCCGCCTGCTCGGCCATTCCAGCAGACGTAGCCGCTGTCGCGTCGAGCACGGCTGTGGCCGATGCCGCCGCCAAGATTCCTGCCTTGAGCACGTTGGTGAGCTTCGTCGGAGCCGCTGGCTTGGGACAGACCCTGAACACAACGCCAAACATCACCGTGTTTGCACCGACGAACGACGCATTCGCAAAAGTTGATGCCGCAACTGTGGCTGCTTTGAAGGCAGACCCGAACGGGAAATTGGCCAACGTGTTGAAGTACCACGTATTTGCCGGTGACCTCACCCCTGAAACTTTGGCTGGTCAACACGCCATGCTCAACGGCGGTCCGATCACCATCACAGGCGCTGGTCAAACCTTCTCCATCACCACGTCCAGTGGCGGAACCTCAAACGTTGTCTGTGGCAACGTCAAGACCGCTAACGCTCGCGTGTACGTCATTGACACCGTCCTAGTACCGGCCGGTTAATCAATCAAGCTAAAGGTGAGGGACCCAGGGTAATTCCTGGGTCCCTCACCTTTTTCACGCTCTAAGCAGATACTCGCCAACCGTCATGAAAGGACACCCGATGCATGAGTCGATGGGTCATTCCAAAGTCAAAGATTCCGCGGTGAATCGTTGCGTAGTTATCCCACAGCACTAGGGATTTAGGCTCCCAGTGCCAACGGCATTGGAATTCAGGTCGGGTTTGGTGGGCAAACAAGAAATCAAGCACCGTGCGGGATTCACGCTCACTCATCCCGACGATTTCGCGGGTCATCAGTTCAGAAATAAAAAGCATTTTTCGACCTGATTCTGGGTGGGTAGCAACCACTGGCTGTTCGGTCGGCGGTAAAGCCGCGCGCATAGCAAGCAATCCCCCGCCCATAGTGTCAAGCATGTTATGCAGTCCCTTGGTTGCTGCGTCATGAATAGCGGTCAGCGGTAGGAGGAATTCCTGCCAAGCCGGCGAGAGGTCTTCAAAGGCTGCGTATGCATCGGCCCACACGGTGTCACCGGCTGCTTCTGGAACATCAATGGCATAGAGCAGCGAGCCGCGTGTTGGGATTTCGCGGAAGGAACTATCTGCGTGCCAATTGATGTCGCTGACCGGTCCTTGATACATGTTGGGATATTCCTGAACCCACACGCCGGGCAGACCCTCAATACTTGGCGCATAGCCTTCAGTTTGGATCTCACCAAATCGTTTCCCAAGGGCTAGGTGTTGTTCGGGACTTAGCTCCTGATCTCTGAAGAAGAGCGCTTGAAACTGAATCCATGCCTGGCGCAACTCGGCGAACAGGTCATCGTCCTCAATAGCTTGGGCAACTTGGACTCCGCTGATCAAGGCACCAAAGGTGCCTGTCATAGGTCGAGCCTTAAATCGAGAATAAGTCTGCGAAGTAATGGGGGTCATCTCGGTAAATGAAGCAGGCATGCACTAACTCCTTGATTAATTGGCTCTTGATCCACGGTAGGCGTGGGCCACGCCTGTGTCCACGCATTTGCCTCAGTTCACAAGTACTTCACGGTCAAAATGTGAAATGTAGGGGCGGTTCATGAGGCAAAAACGTCGAGCCTTTGCCACGATAGGTGCACCCACTCAGGTAAGGACAGCTCATGCTGGAAAGTTTGGTTACTCCGATCGCAATCGCAGCGGCGATTATCTTGGTCATCCTGCTCGGGCTGTATCTAAGGAATCGGCGCTGGATGCCGTGGAATTCCTATCAAGCTGGACCGGCGTGGATTCGCGGCGGCATTTACTTTTGCATTTGCTGGCTCTTGTCCTACGTCAGCGGTGGCCTCAAACTTATCCTCACCTCACCGCTAGCCACATCGGACAATCTCAACAACACATCGTGGATCGGGTTCACAGCGCTGTGTGTTGGTTTTGTCTTTATGGCCTACAGCGTCCTTTGGGTGCGCTACACCGTCAGATTCAATCGCCCGAACAAGCCCTTGATGTCGACTCTGTTTGGTTTGTTGTGGGGATCAAGCTCTGGTCAGCTGTTTTTGGCCACCTGGCTTTTCGCCACGAAAGCCGTTGCGAACATTGATGCGAGCTGGGTCAACAAGCCAGTACTTGCAGGCGTTATCGCCTGGAGTCTGATGGGAATTTGGCAGCCAAACTTCCACAACGTTTATTGGGATCACTACATCGCTCCCGAACATGACACCGCCTTGACCCAGAAGATCAAGGCCCTGGGATGCCACGTGCCTAACCTGGCCATCACCTTGCTTTACCTAGGTCTGTTCCACAACTACGCAATCTTCGTCGGTTTCCAAGTTATCGCCTGCATCTCAGCTGCCACCGGCATGCACTTCCCTGCACCCTGGGCCAAGTCCAGCGAGCTTGACTATGCGCATCGCACAGTCGGCACCAAGGTTCCGCGCTGCACCGGCTACGTCAGCGACGACTACACCACCGACCCGTACACGCCCTTTCATCCTGGTTGGACCGGTCCACAGAAAACACCCGTCTGACCTTCATACTTAGTCTTTTCGCTGAAGTCTCTTGAGGGCTTTGCCGAACTCCTTACCTCCAGCAGTCTTGAGTTGTTCAAAGTCACCACAAATAATCAATCGATCACGCGCGCGCGATAGGCCAACATTGAGGACATCAACGGCTAACTCGCCAGACCGAAAGCCATCGACGGCCAAGACGACGGCCGGACGTTCTAGGCCCTTAAACCCAGCGGTTGTGCAGTAAAAATAGTCGTCTGCATCCCAGAAGGACTCCCAAAAACCATCTCGACCTTCCATCCCAACTCGCGAGACGTGCATGGGATGGCGATGCAAAGTGGTTAACACGGCGATGTCTTGTGGCCGCCAACCTTCGTCAAGTAGCTCAATGGCCAACTCGTCGGCTAGGTCGTATACCGCTGACGGATCACACTGAATGAATTCCACCGGAGGACCTTCGCCGCCTAGGACTTCGTTTCGCTTTTGACCTACAGTCCTGAGCACTTCCGCGATCTGAGTGCTGTTTCGAACGTTTTCATCAAGAGTGAGAGTGAAAACATCAATGGAGGGCGCGCCATCTCTTCCAAAGACCCCTTGATGTTCGTCACCAAAAATAAACACGCCGCCTAATTCCTGGTCCTTCAAACTTGCAAGCAGGGGCGGCCACCATGAATCCGCAAAGTCCTGCGCTTCATCAACCACCAACGAATCGAAGCGACCAGCGTCCACAAGCTCACGTGCTCGCTGAAGCATCAACTGCGGAAGCGTTTCTTCCCAATAGGCAGGATCACCATCAGGACTAATTTCTTCACCCCATAACGGGGCCAACGAATGAAAAGTTCCAATCCAGATGCGATCCTGAGCATCTTGCGACCAGTGCTGAACCTGTCGGCGAAGCCAGGTAGTCAACCCCTTGGAGTAACACACCAACGCCACGCGCTCTCCGGATTCACACAAACGCCGAGCCTGCTCAAGGGCAAGCCAGGTTTTTCCAGAGCCTGGGCCACCCTTGACTTCAATTCGACGATTGCTCTGAACAGCTTTGAGGATCTTCGCCTGATCTGCCGTTACTCGATCAACATGGTCTTCACGCACCTCCCGCCACATCGCGACATCGGCCTGCGGATCGAGTCGGCCACCAAGGATTTCGGCTGCAAGGTCAACATCTACAAGAGACGGGGTCGCCTTTGGCTCATCCTGGAGGTAACCATTGAAGACATCCCAAATGCGGCCAGCGGCACCTGGCAAATCGCCCTTGGTTATCGCATACTCCCGAGGCAAATTGGGGGCCTGGAGATTCTCGCTCCACTCCATATCCGGAAAAACCACAAAGTGCGCACTGCGCACCCGCTGCCGGGACCACTTCGCATTGTTTTTTAAATATCTGCCCACGAGGTATTTCGCCCGCATGACTTGGGTAACGGGATCCTTTTGCTTATCGCCATCGCGGGTTCTCTGCCACCACTGTCCGTCCTCGTACCAAAGTTGGCCACCTTTGACTTCGATGGTGGCAAACCCGGAGCCAGGAATGAGAGCGATGAAATCGGCTTCCCAATCACCGTCAGCGGCCGAAAATCGCAAACTGTGAATCAGGACGGTGTCGGAACTGAACTGCTTTCGCAAGAGTTCCCAAACTTGTTGCTCAGTGCGATGAGCCCACTGCGTGGGCCGCTCCGGTATGCAGCGAGCTGGCACGTGTCCCCCTTGGATCTACGTTCACACTGGCCAGGAAAGGCCAATGCCTGAAATGTCGCCACCGCGATCAGCTAGCCATTCGCGGAAGTTTTCCGCCCAGGCTTTGTGCCAATCTTGTTGAAGTTCCATCATCGAAGCAAGTTCAACGTTGGCTAGCGAACCCAATTCAACAAGTTTAAACATCACTTCCACGGCCGCCTTCGCATCGGCAACAGCTTCGTGTGCGGCTTCGACCTGCAAACCAAACCGATCAACCGCGTCTTGGAGACGCTTCTTTCCTGGTCGATAGCGCTCAAGTTCGCGCCAAACCACCAGGGGGTCCAGGACCACGCCCGCCAACGGCAATTCAAGACCGTAGCGATGAGCTTCATTGACGATAACGGGCACATCGAATGCGGCGTTGTAAATCACTACTGGCACGCCACGATCCCAGGCTTGAGTGATCTCCAAGACGATCTCTTGAACTGCCTGCTCGGCTGGGCGTCCATCTCGTTGAACCTGTTCGGTAGAAATTCCATGCACGGCAGTTGATTGAGCCGGTATGTCAATTCCTGGATCAACGAGCCAATCGCGCTGCTTGACCACGCTATGGGAATCCATTTCCACCAACGCAGCCGAGACGATGCGATCTGAGACAACATCGGTCCCCGTTGTCTCAAGATCAAACCCCACAAATGTGGTTGGCCAAGCCACTACGACGTACTTCGCCTTGACAACGGTGGCAGTCTCGAACCCGAAGGCGCTGGTGTTGAGCCTCGAGCTGCGGCAACCTTGGTCAGGGCTTCACCGAGTCGCTTTTGCGCCTCCGCAAATCCAGACAGGTCACCGCGCTTCAGGGCCGCCTGCCCGTCGTCATAGGCCTGCTGAGCAGCATCGAGTGTTTGCGCAAGCGTGGTCCCAGTCGTGGGTGTGGGCTTGACCACTGTCGTTGAATCGGTTGAATTGGAATTTCCAGTATCCCCTTGGAAAACGGTTCGCAAGGCCTGATCGAGAGTGTCTTCCATGGCTGTGCGGTTACCAAAGGACACGGCCACCTTGCGTAGCAACGGGAAGGATTCGGTCTGCGATGAACGTACATAGATCGGCTCAACATAGAGCAACCCGCCACCGACCGGAAGGCTCAGCAAGTTGCCGATATCGACTTCAGAGCCGCCACGACGTAGGAGCGATAGTTGAGAGGAAATCACTGGGTCCGACTCGATGTTGTTTTGTACCTGAACAGGACCAGGAATGGTCGTGTTGCGCGGCAGTTGCAACACTCGAATCTTGCCGTAGTCAGGACCGGCTGAGGCATCGACCGACATAAACGCCGCCAGAGTCTGTCGATTATTCGGCGAGAAGGTTGATGTCAAGGAGAACGTCGGCTTCGAGGTACCCGGCATCTTTAGCGTCAGGTAGTACGGGGGCTGAGGTTGACCCTCACTGATCTTGGTCGGATCGTTGGGGATGTTCCAGAAGTCTTGCCCGCTGTAGAAGGCCAGAGCGTCTTGAACGTGATAGCGCGAATACAACTCACGCTGGACTTTGAACAAATCTTCTGGATAGCGCACATGCGCAAGTAGCTGTCCATCCAACTCTGATCTTGGCTTAACCGTGCCAGGGAATGCGGCTTCCCAGGACTTTAGGACCGGGTCTTTGGTGTCCCATTCATACAAACTCACCGTTCCGTCATAGGCATCCACCGTTGCCTTCACCGAGTTGCGAATGTAATTGACATCGGTTCCGGTTTGAGCTTGGACGAATTGCGAATTGGCCGTGATCGAGTCCGCCGTTGCTTGCCCAAGTTGAGTGCGCGTCGAATACGGGTAGTCGTTGGTCGTGGTGTACCCGTCAACAATCCAGACAATCTTTCCATTCACAACTGCTGGATAGGGGTCTCCGTCCAGAGTTAGCCAAGGGGCAACTTTTTGAACGCGATCACGTGGGTTTCGCTCATACAAAATCTTTGATTCCGAATTGACCAAGTTTGACAGCAATAAATTGCCCTCTTGATACTTCACTGCGAAGACCAGCTTGTTGAACAACGATCCGACTGGGACGCCACCGGTGCCGTCATAGGTGTTGTTGCGTTGTCCGTTCGCGCTGGCATCGTCTGGATAATCCAGTTCATGCGGGGTCGCGCCGGCAGGGGCACCAACGATGGAATAGGTCGGGGAGTTCTCACCGAAGTACACCCGAGGCTGCTTGATACTCAACACACCCTTGGGCGGAATGTTGCTTTCAAAATACGCAGGGGCCCCGTCAGATGTGGCGGTGTTGCTGTACGCGGCAGTGAAGCCGAATCCATGCGTAAAGACTGTGGTGTTATTAATCCAGTTACTTTCCGGGATCCCGGCCAAGTTGATTTCTCGTATGGCCACCACTGAATCGCGCTGCTTCTTGTTGATCGTGTATCGGTCAACATCCAAGGTGTCAGCAAAGGAGTAGTACCCGCGGATCTGCTGAAGTTGGTTGAACGTGGGTGGCACCACGGATGGATCAAGCAAGCGGACATTATTGATCGTTGACCTATCGGCTGCAATTGCCTTGGCAGTGGTGGTGTCCTTGGCCTGGTATTCCTGCTTTTCGATCCCATTGAGGTCATAGGCGCTCAAGGTGGCATCAATATTTCTCTGAATAAAGGGTTGTTCCTTGGTTGCTTGGCTGGGGCTGACTTGAAACCTTTGTACAAAGGCTGGGTACAGCGAGCCAATAACTAACGCAGAGAAAATAACCAAACCAACAGCGGCAAGCGGAAGCGACCAGGTCCTGCGGAAGATGTTGAAGAAGAACAAAGCAGCCGTAATCAATGAGATCAGCAGCAAAATATTCTTCGCGGGAAGCACGGCGTTAACTTGCGCATAGTTCAAGCCAGTAAACAAAGAATTCGGGGTTATCTCTAGTGCGAATCGATCAAACCAATAGGCCACAGCCTTCAGCAGCATGAAAAGCCCGAGCAATACGGAGATGTGTGCGGTAGCTGCTGGGGTAAATCTCTGTCCGGGGGTTTGAAGCCTGATCCCACCATAAATGTAATGAACGACAAGGGCTAACAGGAGAGACAAAATGATGAACGCGAAGCCAAAGCCCAAAAGGAATTGAATCCATGGGAGATCAAATGTAAAGAACGAAATGTCTTTTCCAAATGCAGGATCGGTGGTTCCAAATGGTGCGCCGTGACGCCACAGTAAGTACGTGCGCCATTGCGCAGAAGCCGATGTGCCCCCAATGAGAACTAAGCCGGCGCCAGCTGCAATCAGGATGACTCGGCGGAAGGGATCAACGGCAACTCGATAACGATCGAGATTTTGCTGCTCCAAAGACAGTCCCCGGAAAATCGGGCGCAGACGGTAAGCAATGACGCCATTGGCTAAGACAATGCAGGCCAGCAAAAGTCCGAAAACTAGGAACAGTTCGATGCGCACAAACAACTGGGTGGAAAACACCGAAGTCAGCTGTACTGACTTGAACCAAAGCAGGTCGGCGTAGAAGCCGGCAAAGCTGGTGAAGGCAATGGCCAAAACCGCCAAAATCACCAGGGTCGGGAAGAGGACTCCACCACGACGACGACCCGGAGTCGCAGGATTATTGATCGTTTCGCTTGAGGGGGGAAATGCCATAGGAACAACCTACGACAGACTGAGCCCATGAGTGAACTCCTGAGCCAAGCAGTCCGAGAGATTGAGCAATTTGTCGCCCGCGATGGATGGGACCAAGTGCCCAGAATGTTCGCGCTGGCTTGGGCCAGCGAATTGGTAGCCAGCGAGCCTGACCTAGCCGAAGAACTCGGAATCAGCCCAGATGATCCTGGATTTGTTCCCATCGAACAGGAGTGGGACAGTGACGATGCCCCCTTGGATGCAGCCCTCGCCAACATTGGTTGGCCCGATGAGGTGCACGGATGCGCTATCACGATTGAACGCATTGTCTTGCCGGAGGCGGCTGAGGCTCAACTTGTGGAACAAGGGCTTGATCCAGGTTCCCGTGAATTCGCCGACAGCGCCCTCGAACACCCAAACCATCAAGATGTCCGCATGGCCATTGGCGTACTTCGCAACGGAGCGCAGTTTTGTGTGCTTCGCATTCGCACCACAGATGAAAACGAAACGTTCACCGAAGGCGAAGATCTAGTTCCAGGACTTACACAGGCCTTGATCTCAACTTTCCAATAGCACCCTCGTAGACAACGTGAACCCGAGCTAGAAGCGCTGCCTCTAACACGGTTGCGTTGGCCGGCCCTTCACAATGTTGTCGAGCTGGGCGACGGCATCGGTTAGGGAATCGACGCGAACCAGAGTTAAGCCCTTGGGGGCAGCTTGGGAAGCGTCATAACAGTTCTTAACTGGAGTGAGGAAGTAGGAAGCGCCATCACGTTTGGCGGCAACCACCTTTTGTTGAACCCCGCCGATGGGCCCCACAGAACCAGAACTATCAATGGTTCCGGTTCCGGCGATGATTTTCCCACCGGTTAACGAAGACAATGTCAACTTGTCGATAACTCCCAGTGAAAACATCAAACCTGCGCTGGGTCCACCAACATTTTCCAGCCCATAGCGAACAGAAATCTCGGTGCTGATGAAACCGTTAGCAACCACAATGCCAACCACAGAAGTCTTGGACTTTGAGGTTGAGGCTCGCGTGGTCACCTGTTCATTGATGACCTTCCCATCGCGTGTGAGAGTGAATTTCACAACCGCACCGACCGGTTTAGAAGTGACCGCACGGGCGGCTTGGCTAGCGTTGGCCGGCTTAACCCCATCAATGGCACCAACGACATCACCGGGTTGAAGCTTTCCGGCACTGGCCCCACTAGGCGAGACTGCACTAATTAACACGGCTTTGACTAAAGGCTTGTTTAAGTACTTCAAAGCCGCCGCAGTGGCTTGAGTTTGGGAGTCAATCAGGTCGGAGGTATTTTGACTCTCCACCTCGGCCTTCTTGGCCTGTTGTGGGTACAAGATGCGCTCAGGAAGAACGGCAGCACTTGGGCTCAGCCAGCCAAAGAAAGCCTCAGCTAATGAGACTTTGCCGAATGGGCCGCCAGATTCACTCACCGTGGTCAAGTTCAGTCCACCAGTGGTCGGATACGAGCGGGCACCCGAGATTTGAATGACGGGTTTGCCCGCGTCATTGCCCAGCGCATTAAACGTTGGCCCGGGCCGAAGAATCACATAGGGAACCGGCAATATTGCCGCCAGAGCCACCAAGATCACCAGGAAAATTCCGGATGTAATCAAAGATTTGGTGCGCGGTTCCAGCGGGGTCACCTCAGGATTTTCCGATTCTTGTTGGCTCACGAAGTTGGCCCCGAGACATCTTTACCTCTAGAGCGCCGACGTGCGGACGAATCCTTACGCATCGCATCGTTGAACTTCTTCTGCTGCGCCACCGTCTGCCTGGGATCACCGGGACGGTTTTGATTGCGCCAGGAAAACCACATCACTGCACCAACAGTGGCTGCGATAGGTATGACCCACCAAACCAGTGCCGACACTGTGACCTCCCATGCTTTGGCAACAGCCTAGGACGGGCAGCCCAGATCGGCTCCAGCAGCGGTAACTACAGGCTTCGTCGGCGCCTAGCTCGCACTAAGGCTGCTGCAGTTAATACCGCCGCAGCAGCGGTTAACGCAGTAACTTCAGATCGACCTACTCGGCGTCCAGCGATGGCGGTCCGCCCCTGGGCCTGTCGCATTAACGCCTGAAGGATCTGCTCATTCGTCCAGGTGGGGCGCCAGCCTTGGGCGCGCAATTTAGCCGCATCGATGACCCACGGATAGCGGATGAAGTCCAATTCTTCGGCTGGTGCTGGGCTTACCCCATGGTGGTGCAGTCGCTCTGCAGTGCTCATCACCGCTGTGGCCGGCAACTCCAAGCGGCGGATCCCGCTTACGGCCTCAACCTCTTCTTGGCTGAGCCACCCATCTGCGCCCACCGGGACTACCCCGTTGATGCCATTGGTGATGACCACTTCTATGGCCGTCGCGACATCGACTACATGAACAAACTGCCAAGCCGGCGTGGAACCTTTCAAAAACAACAGCCGCGGTGATTCGAAGTGACGCAAGAAAGCCGTGTCAATATTTGGACCAAAGACGATCGCAGGACGAACAATGCTGACTGCGGTTTTATGTTCACTACCCCACCGAGCGATCTGCTCTTCAGCATCCAACAGATCCTGCAGCACACCAACGGTTCCATTCGCCCGAAGCGGTGCCTCGTCAGGAAGCGGAACCTCATTCAGCGATGATGCCCCGTAAACCATGGCGCTGGAAATCATGACCAGCCGCTGGACATTTGCTGCATTGCACGCGGCCAAAACCTTGGCAGTTAAAGCAGATGAAAGATCACCACGAAAGGGATCGACGGCAGATAAGTCAGGATCAATCCACGCATGGATAACAACATCAACCTGAGCAAACTTCTCCACTAAGTCCAAATCTGTTGGATCAATGGTGCGCCAGTCGAGCTCAGTGAAGTTGGCGCCCAAGGCCGCCGATAGCCCCTGTCCGGCACACACCAGGGCTACCACGGGTTTAGCCCGTTCGCGATCTTGGTCTTGAGCAGGTGTGCTCATGGGGTCGCAAGGAATAGTCTGGAGTGACCTGAGGTTGCCCACATAACAGACATCATTGTCCATCAAAAGCAGGTATGAGCGAAAGTGGCTTGGAGACACACGTGACTAATGACCCATTCGATGAGAGCCCCGACAACCCTTTTGAAGCGTTGTTTTCGCAATTAGCCGGTGGCGATGGGTTACCCAATTTTGGTGCGATGCTCCAAGAGCTCGGTGCGATGCTTCAGTCAAGTCAGAACTCAGCGGTCCCATGGAACATGGTGGAACAATCCGTCGAAACCTTTCTCGGCAGCCGCCAGGAAGACCCGATCACTTCCGAAGATCGGGCGCGATTTTTAGATGCGGGACTGCTTGCTGATGCCTGGCTTGATCAGGCCACTACCTTTCCGGCGCAGTCTGAACTTGAACTGTGGACTAGGCGGGAATGGATTACTCGAACTACTCAGAGTTGGAAACTCGTTGTTGAGCCGCTAGCCGGCCGCGTAGCCAAGGCATACCTCCCGCTCCAAGAACAATTGCCTGAGGAGATGGCTGCTTTTGGCGCCGGCGGTTTTGGGCAAATATTTGAGCGCATGGGGGCCATCATGTTCGCGGGCCAAGTTGGACAAGGTTTGTCATTGCTCAGCACCAGCGTGCTGACCACCGCTGATGTCGCACTGCCCTTGACATCTCATTCAGAATGCGGGCTTCTGCTAGCAAATATCAAGGAATTCTCCGAAGGCTTAGGTTTGCCCGATTCTGACATTGGCCTCTACCTCAGCCTTCGAGCCAAAGCACACCAACGACTTGTCGCTCATGCCCCCTGGCTTGCCAGTCGATTCATAGCAGCCATTGATGACTACGCACGCGGCTTGGCCGTTGACTTATCTGCAATGCAAGAGCAGATCCAAGGCCTTAACCCAAACGATATTGAATCGCTCACGCAAGCCATTGAGTCTGGAGTGTTCCAGCCGCCAGAAACTGCAGAACAAAAGGCCGCGTTGGCAAGGATTGAAACACTGATTGCTCTGGTTGATGGCTGGGTTGATGAGGTTGTCACGCAAGCAGCATCAGCGATGCCCACCGCCGCGGCACTGCGTGAAACATTGCAACGACGTCGAGCTTCCGGAGGGCCCGCCGAGCAAACGTTTGCGGCGTTAGTCGGACTTGAACTTCGCCCACGCCGACTGCGCGAAGCAGCACAACTATGGGAACGGATCCGCGAAAATCAAGGAATGGATGCGCGCGATGGGCTCTGGGCACACCCAGACTTGCTTCCCACCAGTCAAGACCTTGATGATCCCGATAGCTTCCTCACCAGTGAAGACTTAGACCTATCGGAGTTGGACGATCTTCAGCCGTTCACAGATGAACAGGACTAACTTGAGGCAGCACTCCAACCCTCTAGGAATCCCTGGGCTTTAGCTTGATCTTTATACACGGCCATTAGCTCTTTAAAGCTCGCCGAATGGTCGGGAACCACCAGGTGCGCAAGTTCGTGCAGCACCACGTAGTCAACAACATATTGAGGCATCAACTGCAGTCGGTGTGAAATGCGAATGGATCGATCTGCCGGAGTACATGATCCCCAGCGCGTGTTTTGATTACGCACCCAGCGAATCGAATAGGGCTCAAGTTTTTCCGGCAAGTACTTCTCAGCCAGCGTTTGTGCACGCTGAGCTAAAGCTTCATCACTGGGTTTTTGTCGAGGATCTGTGCGATCAAGTCGCTGAACCATCTCTTCGACAAGTTCACGTTCTTGACTTCGTGGAGTTGACGCCGGAATCAAAACGATGACTTTGTCCCCGTCGCGATAAGCAGAGACAGTTCGACGTCGTCGCTTGCTGCGACGCACTTCCACCTGATCGTTGTCCACCCCATGACGCTAGCCGAAATACCTAAAGTGCGTCCTGATGCCCATGGGACGAACTGAGTCCAAAACGTGACAAAGTTTTTTCTCTCCACAACCGCAACTGAAAGATCTAGGCACGAAATGCAACTCAAGCGACCAGATTGAGGATTTATTCCACACCATGACCCACAGGTTTAACCACGGTTGTTCCCAGCTCTGCGGACTTGTCCCCAGATTGTCCACACGCCAGTCCACAGGCAGGGACTTTTTACCATTGACCGCAGGTCACAACGCCTCTACTTTCATCTCAGACGGAGCCCTCGGGATAACGCTCCGGCATTCGCAAGGGGAAGGCGAATGGCGGAAATCGCGACCTGAGGGCTTTGTCATTTCCAGGCAGCCGCGGCCACAAGCCCGGGATTTACGCCTAGATCCCCTGCGACACGCCCCCAAAGTTGGCCATCGATCGGCTGAAGTTTGTGCCTACGGGCGTACTGTGAAGCGCAAGTTCTAGGCGTGGGCCTAGGACGCCCCATTGCACTGGAGGACGCGATGGCTGAGGAAAGTTACACCGGAGACGCTTACTGCGTGAAGTGCCGTGAAAAGCGCGACTTCACCGGAAAAGTTGTTGAAAAGAACGGTCGCCGCATGGCCCAGGGCATTTGCCCCACCTGCGGTACCAAGGTGAACCGGATTCTGGGTAAGGCTTAAGTACTTCCCTGATTCAGAAACGGCACCAAACTCCCCCACTGTTCTCAAGCATGATGTTTGTGCGCCCTCAGTTCAGCTGAGAAATCCGCCAACCCTTAGCACCACCAACGATTGACCCCTGTGGAGAGCAAATGCTCGCCCAGGGGTTTTTCGTTCACTCTTAGGCACTATGCATCCGCGAATCAAATCAGGACTTCCACTCATCCCCCTAAGCACCACTGAAATTCAGATTGGCACCGAACCCGGTTTGCACCTTCGGCTGGATTGTCAGTCCTCAGCATTGCTGGAATTCATCAAACTTCTCGATGGACATCACTCGCTCGATGATGCACAAATGCAATCAGGTTTGCCGCTAAAGCGTGTTGCAAGAGTAGTTGACCAGCTCACTCAAAGCGGACTTCTTGAACT
>CAIXNN010000008.1 GCA_903920865.1 uncultured Actinomycetes bacterium | reverse complement strand
TCAATGCTTTTTTGGGCAGTCATTGGATACACGCCACGAATGACGCAGTTTTCAGCAAACGCCCACAAATCGTCTCCTGCTTCGGTCAGCCGCTCGACTTCGGCCTTGAGGTGGGCGTTCTCGGCTTCCAGCAGGCTTGCCCGGACAAGGTGCGGACAGGTGTCGTCGTCGTGTTGCTGGAAGTTACTCATGGATGGTATCGTCTCGGTAGGGGGTGGCGTCGGGGGTGATGGCCGTGCCGCGGATAATGGCGTCGTTCTGATCGGCGATGCGGACCTTGAGCAGCCCAATCTCCGCAGCCTGTTCCTCGATAAGGGACCGCTGGATGTCCAGGACGCGATCCACGCGGTCGGCGTAGGCCTTCAATGCGGTTGCGGCGCTGTGGAGATACTTGGCGGCCGCCCAGGGGTTGAGCCACCAGAGGCGGGGCAGGGAGTCGGATTTGATTATGCGCATGGGATTACTTGGGAAGGTTGTTCGCCTTTCGGGGCTTGCGGATCAGATTCTTCCAGTCGATGCCCAGGGCTTCGATGTAATTGCGGACCGTCTCTTTGGTCAGCCCAATGGCATCGGCAGCGTCTTGGAGCGTTTTGCCGGACTCGTTGAGCGCGAACAGTTGAAAGCGGTGGGCTTCCAGTCGGCGCGCGCAGTCGAGCGTGACCGGGCGGGTTAAGATGAGCGTTAGCGGCGTTCCGTTGCCGACCACGTTGGTCATCTGTTTTGGGGTATGTCGTTTTTTTGGCATGGTGGGAAAGTTAGGCGAGTTCCCAGACGAGGACGGTGACTTTGGGGTTGGCATGGCTGCCGGTGTTGCGCCATTCAATGACGTGATCATAACGGGCACAGGCATTGGCCTTGGCCTTGGCGGTGACATACTGATTGAAATCTCCAGACGTCGGAGAGTCAGCCAGGACAACGACCTGACTTCGGGCAAAGTCTACGGCATACAGGCAATAAGATGCCGTGCCTTTGACGTAGCCGGTGGCGTCTTTGAGTTTGGCCGTCTCGCGAAAGTTCGTAATCCTGCGGTGGTGCATATCGACGAAAGCGCGGTCGGTGACGAGGACGGCCTTGGGTTTGCTGGGTTTGTTGGGGGTGGGCATGGGTGTATGGGTGGAAATTAGCGGGCTGAATAAGTCTGCAATTTAGCATAAACCTCGCTCCAGAGGAAACGAACACATCGCTCACTCGGGCCTCGAAGCACTGGGATGCTGTTGCTTGCGACCCAGTTGTCGACCGTGCGGGTCGAGACCTTGCAGAGTTTTGCAAGTTCTCTTCGGGTAATTAGGGGCTCGGGTTTATTGGTTTCTTCTTTGTTGTTCATGGCGTGGGTGGAAATTAACGGACGCGGTGGACGGCCTTGGCTTTGACGGGCTCGGGGCCGTTGATGGCGCGGTAAAGTTCCGGGCCGCAGAAAGTGATGGCGGCGAGCCAGCCGAAGATGATGAGGAATGAGAGGGCGATGATGGTCTTCATGGATGAGGGAGCGTTGAGGGTTAAGCGTTGCGGAGATTGGTGAGGGCGATGAAGCGGTCTTCGAGCGCGTCGATGGTGTCGAGCAAGTCGCAAGCCTGGTTGTCGTTCAGATGACCGGCAAGGGAGAGTTCAATGCGGGCAAGGTTGAGTCG
Source organism: uncultured Actinomycetes bacterium (assembly GCA_903920865.1). GTDB lineage: Bacteria > Actinomycetota > Actinomycetes > UBA12327 > UBA12327 > AcAMD-2. The sequence goes on along the minus strand of CAIXNN010000008.1, from coordinate 159 downwards.
GTCAATCTGCATTCGCAGACGCTTTAGATCGGCGGCGGTGATTTTCATGGGAGCGTTTGGATCGTTGGTTGGTTGGATTACTTCTCTAATGTGGGTTGTGGATTTGTTTTGGCAAGGGTTATTTTTGAGAAGCGAGCAAGGCTTCGACAATCGCCTTGC
>CAIXNN010000007.1 GCA_903920865.1 uncultured Actinomycetes bacterium | reverse complement strand
GTTATTGATATCAAGGAATGTTTGATTTTCTTCTGGTGAACGGCTTGGAACATAGGCCCCGCAACCTTGGCAGACGTGATAATCCTCCGGGTTGCACGTTCCTACCCCGATGAGCATCGCGATCACTGGCCGGTCAAAGCTCGGAAGCATCACGTGCCCCTTGATGTGAGTCAGTGTTCCCTTGGTGATCGGTTCAAACCGGTCCACGAAGTCCGTTGGTAGCCGAAACGGCGAATCCTCCGGTAATTCACGTCGACGAACGCGCAGTCCACAGGTACAGGTGAAGAATCCGGGATCGCGACCATCAAAGGGAGCATCGGCGATGTAGTGAATCCCTCGTTGCTGGGCCCTTAGCCACTGCATCTTGTGCTGATACAGCGACATGCTGCGCCAAGCCTGCCTCCGACCTGACGAACGTTCCGATTTCAACAATTCAAATCGTTCGACGTCGTCCTGAGTTACTTCATTGTCGACATAACTGATGTCCCACATGGTGTTAGCAATCCGTTCTGGATCCCACGACGTGCAAGACCCGCTCTTCTGGCGGTGACTTTCATCGCCAGCAGGTCTTCCTTCGGACCACCGTTCGCGGATGCGCGGTTGGGACTCAACAAGTCGAAGGGCTTATCGCTGAGTTTCTTGACCTACAAAGACCTTAGCCGACGTGTCCGACGTTCAACGAACTAGACAATGCGCCGCATCTGGCACTCCATGAGGCCTAGAAGTCAACGACGAGGACAACGCGATCCGGAAATGGGCTGGCGTAAGCCTCTTCAGCGTCTGCAAAGTGAAACTGAACCATTGGACACGGCGTCAGCACACCGCTGACCTGGTCGGCTAGCGATGCTTCCATCAGCCGATGCTGTTCTTCTTCGCTGATGCGGAAACCGTTGAGGCCGACGATTATGTGTTCGCGCAGCAACATCATCGGAACCAGGATCGGGGCCATGGCACCGGCTTGGTTTCCGGCCAGCACGTGAATGGCATCGGGTGCGCTCGAGCGAATCGCTGCTCCTGTGAAGGCTCCGCCCAGAGGATCAATGACAGCGTTCACGCCTTCGCCATCCGTGGCGTCCAAAACTTGTTGCGGCAGGTCATCGGGTTCGCCCAAGGCAATGGGCGTGACCGTTCCAGTACCTGTTGCCGTTGGGATGGCATCAATGCGTCGAGCTGCCGCCACGACATTGATTCCAGCAGCTGATGCAATCTGTACGGCCGCTCGCCCAAATGCACCACTTGCACCCAACACCAGCACGCTTTCGGTTTCCCACAGGTTCGCCACATCAAACAAAGCCCGACGCGCATGCATCCCTGCGTTTGATACCGCAGCCACCGAGACCGGATCCAACCCATCAGGAACAGCGACGAGTTGCCGTGGCTCGCACACGAACTTTTCAGCAAAGCACCCATCGCGGTGCAAACCCATGCCGGTCATCTCAGCCAAAACCACGTGTAGTTGCCCATCGGCCGTACGCCCCACAGCAGAAACTCCGGCGATCATGGGCAAGGGGCCCGCTCCGGGGAATCCCCCACGAGCAATTTGGCGATCAAGGGGTTGTAAGTCGGCGGCCACCAGCTCGACGAGCACTTGGCCCTCGCCTGCAACGGGTTCGTCGCGATTGACGACCTGAGGCGACGCAGGATCGGTGAATTCGCTCAGTACTACTGCGCGCATCAGGCCGGACCAAACACTGGCAACGCCCGGCCATCGCTCAGGTCACGCCAACGCACCGACACCGCCACGTCACACACCCATGCGTCAACGTCTTGGTCAATCAAGTTGGTCAACACGATCGGGCCTTCAGCCAATCGCACCCGAGCCACAACATAGGG
>CAIXNN010000006.1 GCA_903920865.1 uncultured Actinomycetes bacterium | reverse complement strand
GCTCGGTACCAGGTTGGGATACTGTTGCACCACGAGGTTTCCAAACAGGCTGTAGGTGGCTCCGAAAAGGTTTGCACCACCCTTCGCTAGGCCGAAGCTTACAAAGCTGTCAGAAAGGTTGCTGGCCATCGAGCCGCCGAGGCTGATAGGCACGCCGGTCTTGTCCTGTTCCTGAGCGCCCTTGTAGTACTTCTCCCAGTAGGAGGCATCTGAATCTTTCTCGTGATACAGCTTGGCGCTGACCTGAGACGCCAGATGCAGTGCGGCATCGCTGCTCTTGACCGCATCGCCACCCTCAGCGATCGCAAGCAACATGCCGTCCACCGTGCTGCGGTTTGACTTCATCCACTTATCGATGCCGATGAGGACGCATGGCATCTGGGAGGCATATTCCTTCGTAGAAACGATGGGCACCAGCCCGCCCTTTTGCTTGGCGACGTTCACGTCGCCGGGAGTCCAGGTTACGCAGGCGTTGACGGTGACAACTTGGTTTTCACCAGTTTTCTTTCCATTTCGCACGACTGGCCTAGTCTCGGAATAGCCAGTGATGTACTTCTTAGCCGCGTCGAGATAGTCGTCTGCATTCACCCAGTTGAGGGCATCAGGATCGAATGTCTTCTCGTTGGGGTTCGACTTGAGGCCATTGTCGCCAAGCCACTTCTGAGCGATGTTCCAGTCGCCATCCCGGATAACGCCAGCAACAAGTCCGCCTCGGCTTGCGACGGGTTCTAGCTTCCAGGCCGCCGGGCCCATGAATTTGTCTTCACCACGCGAATACCCAATCGAACCGACAACCTTTGCTCGGTATTCGGGGCCGAGCTTCTTCAAGTTGTCGTTGAGTCCCTTCAGGAACGTCGCGCTTCCATCTCCCATGATCGCCACAAAGTGGACGCCTTTGGATGGGTTTGGATTGCCCTGGCTCAGCTCGGTTGCGAAAGCCACGAGCTGATCGGCGAGCTTGCCGTTGTCATCTTGGCGCTCCCACTTAAGGTTCACGCCGTTCTCGCACATGAGGCTGTTAGCAGTGCTCTGGGCACCGCCGGTTGCGAACATGAGACCCATCTGGGCGTTCCAGGCGTAGCCCAGCATCCGAACTTCTGGCTTGTCCGTGCAGCCGCCGCCGGTATCCATGCCAGGCATCGAGACGGTCTTCCCTGTTCCACCCGCATCGTTGATGTCCGGAAGCACGATTTTGCCGACAGTAACGCTGTTCAGCGGATCGGAACTTCCCGGAGCAAGGCTTGAGAATGCCTGCGGTCCTTTCCATATGCGATAGCCACCCATCGCAATTCCAATAACAAGCAGGATAACAACGATCTTTCCAGACGCTTTTAGACGCATCTCAAAAACTCCTCCCAAACCTTGGCGAAACGAGAACCCTTAACAGCATAGATGAACGACGCACCAAGTGGGTGCAAATTGCTCGCTGAGAATGCGGGTGATAAATGGGATTCACACAGTTCCGAGAGTAATTTTCTCGGCAGAATCGGCCACAGAATGACAACCAAATGGTTTGACTCATAAAAGTGAGAGTGCGGACGCCCTCACACCGGTAAATTACTCGACTCAAACTTTCAAGGTTGCGACCGAACGCAAAGGGCGTATAAATAATTGATAAAGAGGCCGGTACCTCCTAGCGCCGATTCACTTAACCATTTAAGGTGTCTTCAGCATGGCAAGCAGCTTTCGAATCCTGTTGGTAGAGGATAACGCAGATGATGAGCACCTCACCCTGCGTGCGCTTCGCAACTTAGGTGACGAGGTGGAACTAGAAGTTGCCCGCGACGGCCAACTCGCCCTAGACCGAATCCTAAATCCAAGTGCGCCTCTGATCAACCTCATTTTGCTAGACCTCCACTTGCCTAAGGTGAGCGGCATCGAAGTCCTCAACGCAGTTCGGTCGGACACAGCCACCTCCGAAATCCCTGTGGTCGTGCTCACCTCATTCGAAGAACCCGACGACATTAAGGCGAGCTATCAACGGCATGCAAACAGCTACATCAAAAAGCCTGTCTCCCGAGAGGAGTTTGCCAGCGTGGTTCAGAAACTTGGCATCTACTGGCATGACATCAAAGTCAAGCCGGTCTAGATCCCTTCGCTCATACCTGGGAACCTAGCCTGCAGAAAGGTAGAATGTGCGTTCCCCGCCTATGGATCAATCCCACATCCGAAACTTCTGCATCATTGCGCATATCGATCATGGCAAGAGCACGCTTGCTGATCGACTGATCGAGCGCTGTGGTGCCATTCGTGGGACGGCTCAAGAGCAAATGCTCGACTCGATGGACATTGAGCGTGAGCGCGGTATCACGATTAAAATGGCCGCAGTCCGCCTCAATTACAAGGCGAAGAACGGTGAGACTTACCAGCTCAACCTCATTGATACGCCGGGACACGTCGACTTCACCTATGAAGTATCGCGTGCGCTCGCCGCATGCGAAGGCGCGATTCTCGTGGTGGATGCATCGCAGGGCGTGGAAGCGCAAACCCTCGCTAACGTGTACCTCGCCCTCGAGAATAATCTCGAGATCTTCGTGGT
>CAIXNN010000005.1 GCA_903920865.1 uncultured Actinomycetes bacterium | reverse complement strand
TCCTAAAAATGATCCTACACTCAATCATCAGGGCCGTAAAGATGCAGGGGACGCAGTATGCCCGCACCTGGGGCGAATGAACACTGTCGCTAAGTTGTTGGATTTATAAGCTGCAATTGTGAACCGCGTTGTGAGCAAGTCCTGCGCCATTGCCACGTGATGAAAGCATCGCCTCTTAACGACGTCGCGTGGTCTTTGATCTTGTTTCATTCACGGGCTCGGATGCTGATTGCAGCAATGAACGCATGTACTCTGCTGCAGGCCCACTCTTGAGCGCGGTCGACCACATTTCCTTGACTGCGTTCTCATGAAGGGAGAGCGCTTCGGTCGCTGAGGTGATCATGGCGACTCCGACACGCACATTTGGATTTTCGCCCAGACGGAAGGGGCTTAGTGTCAGCACCTTGCGGTCCGGCTGGCGGAAGATCTGAAAACCAGTTTGAGGCAGCGCGTCGCGCACGACACCAATCTGTATTCCCATCGGTTCGCTCTCAATCAGGGAGACGAGATGCTTCACCTCTTCACGAGCAAGTTCCTTGCGCAGTTCATGCTCTGCATGGGGCAATTGCGTCTTGCCGACAAAGCCGTTTCTGAGAAGCCGCTCAAGCTCGATCCCAGAGATCAGATTGACGACAGTTGGCCTACGCTCCTTGAAAATCTTACGGCGCTGGCCAAGGATGTCGAGGATTTTTCGAATATCGCTGAGAACCTTGTCACGGCTCGGCAAATCAAGCGGCACGCTCTCGACCAGCAGCTGCTTCAGGATTGAATCGAAATTACTCGAGGAAAGCTGGTACGATAGAGGGCCGGCGAGCACAACGACATGGTCCGCATGTTCTTCTAGCTGGCGAAGGCGTTCAAAGTAAGCCACGGCTGAAGCAATATATTCGATGCCTACACCTAGAAGAGTTGCCACCGAAACGCTCAGTAGTTCAGAGAGACTTTCCAGCGTTTCAATCTTCGCGAGTTCACCCTTCTCGAAACGATATAGAGCAGTACGCGATATCCCAAGCTTCTTGGCGATTTCGTCTGCGCTCATCTCGGAAGCCAACCGGAATGCACGAAGTCGATTGCCGATTTCCTGATATCTGAAGCTCATTGATCATCAGTATCCAATTGAGTTACATATCATTCATAGCAGAGCAGCGACGCCTCAATCAAGCTTTGGTCAAAAGGTTGGACGGCTCGTGCTGAATAGAAACCGACTGCAGGGCTCGGTTCGCTGAGGCAAGTTGGGACATCCTGCATCAGCGTTGTACCGGGGAGTTGGGCAACACTGGTCGGGATGTCAACCTGAAAGTCCCGGGCAATAGCCTAGGCTAGTTTAGGTCTCCACGAGTTGCCGATGCATGAAACTTACCCGATCTTTCGCAGAAGTCCTGTTCCCGATTGACGGTCTGTACCATTTATTTCACACTGTTTCGAAAATCACGCTTGACTGGCATCTGTCACCAATACTCGCCCGTGCATCGTGGGGCGCTTCGATCACGAGGTTGGCAGCAATGAAAAGAATGCATCTGGGTGTCTCGATGCGGGGTATCGGATATCACCCGAGCGGCTGGCGCGTTCCCGGCGTTCAGCTCGATGGGGCGATTGACATCCGCCACATGACTGAAATCGCCCGTATTTCTGAACGTGGCTTGCTCGATTTTGTTTTCCTGGCAGATCAAAGTGCTTTGAATTTCAACAACGAACCGCAGGGCGCCTTTGGGCGCAATCAGGAAGGTTGCTGCGAGTTCGAGCCGATCACACTGCTGGCTGCATTGAGCCAGGTGACTACGCATATCGGTCTCATCGCTACTGCCTCGACGACATTCCATCAGCCATATCAGCTTGCGCGCCAATTCCTATCCCTGGACCATATGAGCGGTGGCCGGGCGGGCTGGAACGTCGTGACATCGTCTCGCAATGCCGAAGCGCAAAATTATGGATCTGATTCCATCATCAACAAGGACGAGCGCTATAACCGTGCGAAGGAGGCCATAGAGGTAGCCTTTGGCCTGTGGGAGTGCTGGGAACCGGATGCATTCATCCGAGACCTTCAGCGCGGCCAGTTCTTTGATCCGCAAAAGCTGCACCGCCTGGATCATAAGGGCGCGAACTTTGGGGTGCGGGGTCCGCTGACCATGTCAAGGTCACCGCAGGGGCGCCCGGTCATTGCACAGGCAGGTGCGTCTGCTGAGGGAACGGACTTCGCTGCCGGGGTGGCGGATATTATCTACGCTGTGCAAACGACCATCGATGAAGCGAAACGCTTCTATAAAACGACC
>CAIXNN010000004.1 GCA_903920865.1 uncultured Actinomycetes bacterium | reverse complement strand
TGGTGTCAGCCTTGATGCGGAAACCATTAGCGACGATGAGGTAATTTTCATGGATCTGGAAGATTAGGGTCGCACTACTTCGGCTGGAAGAATGAGCACTCAGCGTTAGGCGTGGTGGAAAGATGAAGTCCTGTGGCTGATCTTGAGTCAGATGCGATGAGCTGGTACCTGGCTGGAATCCAACGCCAAGATGCTGGGGACCTTCCTGCGGCCGTGGAGTTTTTTGATGCTGCGGTCAGCGCTTCAAACTCAGTGACCTATCGAACTGCCCTTGCCATGGCCCTGCTTGACCATGGTGAAACCAGCAGGGCAAGAGTGCACTTCGAATACTTGATCTCGCTTGATCCAGCAGACCATGCGGCGTACGCAAATCTGGCGCGATGTTTGCAGGACGTCGATGATGCACGGGCGCTTGAGGCAATTGAGCGGGCAGTGGCCTTACGTCCAGATCTGCGTTTCTATCGCGATCTTGCCCGCAACATCAAGCAGTCTGTGGGGCGCGAATAGATGTTGTGTAAGGACTATGACGCGGCCCTGATTGACCTAGATGGCGTGGTTTACATCAGCGAGAATGCTGTTGATTATGCGGTTGAGTCGCTCACTAGTGCAGTGGGCACGGGCTTGCGGTGCGCGTTTGTTACCAACAACGCTGGCCGATCGGCACCATTGGTGGCTACACATCTTCGAAGTTTTGGTCTTGACGTTCACGATGCAGACGTGATGACCTCGGCCATGGCCGCGGCCGACCTTTTGGCTACCCACGTGGAGGTGGGTTTGGCTGTGGCTGTGGTGGGAGGCCCTGGCGTGACATGGGCCCTTGTTGCCGCCGGATTTAGGCCGGTAGCGCCCAACGACCCCGTTGCCGTTGCGGTGTTGATGGGCTACGGGCCACAGATTTCATGGCAAGACCTGGCACATGCCTGCGTTGCGATCCGAGCGGGCGCGCTGTTTGTTGCCACCAACACCGATCGCACCTTCCCCACCTCAGAAGGGTTGGCGCCGGGTAATGGTGTGTTTGTGCAAGCTGTTGAAGAGGCAACCTCCATAACTGCTCTAGTTGCCGGCAAGCCCTCACCGGTGATTTTTCGCAGCGCAGCACAGCGCCTGAATGCGCAGCGTGCCTTGGTGATCGGCGATCGACTTAATACCGACATAGCCGGCGCAAACAATGCTGGATTTGATTCGCTGTTGGTTCTTTCTGGAGTCACCTCAGCGCGTGAGGTTGTTCTTGCAATCCCGGCTGAACGACCCACCATGATCGAAAATGATCTCCGGTGTCTGGCTGAAAATGCTCACCCAATCCAAGCTATTCAACCTGTTGACCATGTGTGGGATTGGGCCGGTTGGCGAGCAAGAGTTGTTGGCGCCCAGGTAGTGGTTGAAGCGGTGGATCCATCCGCCCAACCCATTGGGTCAGTGCAGGTGGCAGCTGCAGCGGCCTGGGCAAGCCAGAGGGTCGTTGATGTCATCGGCCTTGCCCTATAGCGTGTACTCGTGACTTCTGACCTAGGCGCAATCGACGACTATGAACCGGCTGAATCAGGTGATTTGGTCGAGCCAAGACAACCCACGCAAGGAGTCGGCGAAGTCAGGTATGACCAGGATCCGTTGGATCCGCAGCTGGCCGAGCCTGTTGACACTGGAGATCCCCGAGTTGACGAAGCGCTGAAGGTATTGCGCGAACTTGACCAGGCAGACATCGCTGAGCATCCGAGAGTTTTTGATCAGGTCCACCGGGCATTGCAGGATGCGATGCTCACGCTGGATCAAGACTGACCTATGACTCGCCGCCGGCTTGATGCCGAGCTGGTGCGACGAAGTCTTGCTCGTTCGCGCGAGCACGCAGTTGAACTCATCGCCGCCGGTCGAGTAAAAGTTCAGGGCAGCGTTGCCTTAAAACCAGCCACGCAAGTCGACGAGGCAATCTCCATTGCGGTGAGTTCAGATGCCAATGATCCTGGCTATGTCTCGCGTGGTGCTCACAAGCTTGCCGGCGCCCTGGATGCTTGGCCACAGATCCACATCAACGGGAAGCGTTGTTTGGATGCTGGAGCTTCAACGGGGGGCTTTACCGACGTGCTGATTCGACGAGGAGCCTCTCGTGTGGTGGCCGTTGACGTTGGATATGGGCAACTTGCTTGGTCGCTTCAAAGTCACGAATTAGTTGACGTGGTGGATCGAACCAATGTGCGATCTTTGACGCCAGAGATCATTGGGGGAGTCGTTGACCTTGTGGTGGCGGACCTGTCCTTTATCTCATTGACGCTGGTACTCCCGGCGTTGATTGCCTGCTCCAAGCAGGAGGCCGATCTGGTGGTCATGGTCAAGCCTCAATTTGAAGTGGGCAAGGCAGACCTTGGTTCCGGTGGGGTTGTGCGCGATCCGGCCTTGCGAGCCCAATCAGTGGGTACGATCGCTGATAGCGCCGTTGGATTGGGCTGGGGCATCAGCGGGGTGAGAGCCAGCGTGTTACCGGGCCCATCGGGAAATGTTGAATATTTCCTATGGCTTCGAAAGGACGCAGGCCCGCTTGATCCAGCGGATCTGCAAAAAGCGATTGAGGAGGGACCGGCATGAGCTCAGCACCAAAGTCGGTCCTGTTGATCACCCATACCGGTAGAGATGTCGCACTTCAGGCAGCCCGCCAAATGGCTCAAGCATTTCTCGATGCAGGTCTGGTGGTTCGCGCACTCAATGATGAGGCACAAGACATCGGCGTTTCGGGTATCGAATCCATTGGGGATCAGCCGCCCAATGCTGATGTTGCCGTTGTTTTAGGCGGGGATGGAACGATTCTGCGCGCTGCCGAAATTACCCGACAGACGCAAGTGCCGCTGCTCGGCGTGAACTTAGGCCACGTGGGATTTCTTGCCGAAGCAGAAGGCAAAGAGACCCAACAAGTTGTGCGCCAAGTTATTGAAGGAACCTACGTTGTAGAAAATCGCACCACGCTCGATGTAGTCGTAACTTTCGAAGGTGCCGAAAAGGCTCGTGGTTGGGCCCTTAACGAGGTCACGGTTGAGAAGAGCAATCGCGAGCGGATGGTTGAACTCATTGTTGAAGTCGATGGCCGGCCGCTGTCTCGATGGGGTGGTGATGGAGTCGTCTGTGCCACGCCCACAGGTTCGACGGCCTATGCATTCTCCGCTGGTGGACCTGTCGTGTGGCCCAACGTTGACGCACTCTTAGTGGTTCCTATCAGCGCGCATGCTCTTTTTGCCCGGCCCTTAGTAGTGGGTCCGGATTCGGTTGTAGCAATTGAAGTTCTCGCCAGCGGCGTGCAGGCCGTGCTGTGTAGCGATGGCCGACGCTCTTTTGAACTCCAGCCTGGTTCACGCATCGAAATCAGGAGAGGCGCTGAGCCCATCCGGCTTGCTCGCCTGCGCAAGTCACCCTTTACTGACCGCCTCGTAGAAAAGTTCGACCTTCCGGTAAACGGTTGGCGCGGAACTGGGCGGAGCTAGCGTGCTTGAAGGACTAAGGATTTCTGGCTCGGCGATCATCATGGATGCTGAACTAGAACTATCAACCGGCCTTACCGTGCTGACCGGTGAAACCGGAGCGGGCAAGACTTCGGTCCTTACCGCCTTGTTGCTCTTGGCCGGAGGTAAGGCTGAGGCCGCACCCGTGCACGGTGATCGACTGGCCGTTGAAGCCCTGTTTTCCACATCGAACCCTGATGTGGCTGAACTGATTGCTCAAGCCGGGGGAGATCTCGATGAGGAATCACTTGTCGTGCGACGAACTGTCAGTAGTGAAGGCCGATCGAGGGCCTTTGCCGGAGGTGTTGCAGTCCCAGCGACCCTCCTATCGGAGCTCGCCCCGTATTTGTCGGCCATCCACGGGCAATCTGACCAACTACTTCTGCGGCGAGCTGGACTCCAGCGCGACCTCCTGGATCGGTACGCAGGGTCTGATCATCAGGACCGCGTACAAGAACACAGAGCGTTTTGGAATGAACGAGAAAAGCTTCAGGCGCAGATTGCAACGCTGACCACAGACAGCGCAAGTCGCTTGGCCGCCCGCGAAGAGGCGCTGGCCGGAATCGCCACTATTGATGCTGTCAATCCGCTAGCCAATGAAGACGTGGAACTGAAGTCGGAAGCCATGCGTCTAGAGCATGTTGACGAGTTGCTTGAATCCGTAGGTGGGGCCTTGGCTGCATTGATTGGCGAAGAGGGTCACGAAGACAGTCCTGGTATCAATGCGGCTGCCGGCGTTGCGCAATCGCGTCGAAACCTTGCCGCGGCTGTGGGTCGAGATGGCGGGTTAGCCTCAGTTGCTGCATCGCTTGATGAAGTGCAGATCCTCATCGATGATGTCGCGTCAAGTTTGCGGAACTATCAATCGCAATTGGGTGTCGAACCTGGCCGATTGGCACAGGTACAGCAGCGGCGTAGCCAGTTGGGTGAACTGATTCGCCGATTCGCGCAAGTCGATAAGAACATTGACGAGGTCTTGCGATGGCGAGCATCCGCCCAGGAACGTGTTGAGAAATCCAGCGATGACGAGCAACTCGCAGAACTGCTTGAGCGGGTAGCTGAGCTCGGTGCAGCCCTGGCAAGTTCTGCTGAAGTCATTACGCAGACCCGAACTCGTGCAGCGGCGGATCTATCTGAAAGGGTCACCGTGGAATTGCAATCTCTTGCCATGCCACGTGCCGCATTAGAAGTGTTGGTCTCTGATGCTGACCCAGGTGCCTTTGGAAACGATGGTGTGGCCTTCTTGCTACGTCCACGTCCTGACAGTCCTGGTGTTGCACTGCACAAGGGGGCATCTGGCGGTGAGCTCTCGCGCGTCATGTTGGCCCTTGAAGTCGTCCTTGCCGGTGCAGATCCGGTCGATACCTTCGTTTTTGATGAGGTTGATGCTGGCGTTGGTGGGCGAGCCGCGGTTGGTGTGGGACTTCGGTTAGCTCAGTTGGGTTCACACTGTCAGGTCATCGTTGTGACGCATTTGCCTCAAGTTGCAGCCTTCGCGGACCATCACTTTGTGGTCACCAGGAGTAAAGGCGATGAGAGGGCTCAGATTTCTCGCCTGAATAATGATGATCGAGCGGGCGAACTAACCCGCATGCTGGCCGGCCTAGAGGACTCCACTGCTGGAAAGGCTCACGCCGTGGAGTTGTTAGCCACCGCAGCTGAGCTGAAGCAGAAGGCGAGCGCATGAGTAGAGGCAGGCGTCGCGCAGTCGAACAGTCTCAGGATTATTCGCAGGGTCACACCTTGCGAACGGGATTGCAGATTTCAGATATTCTCGAACGCACCCAACTCGGAGATGCTGTTGTCATTGACATCTTGGACATGGACCGAGCAGTTGCCAAACGCATTGTTGATGCTGGAGCCAGCGTTGTATTAAACGTTGGTCCAAGTTATTCAGGCAGATTTCCGGCTACCGGTCCCATGGTTCTCGTGGATGCCGGTGTCATCGTGATCGACAACATCGGTTCAGCCGCATCTTTTCTCAAAGAGGGTGAACGAATTGATGTGGTCGGAAATGACATCCTGCAGCACGGAGAAGTCATCGCACAGGGCAGACGGTGCAAGGCCGAAAACATGATTGAAGAGGCCGCCCGCGCCGAACTTTCAGGGGGAGTTCGGATCCGAGCAGAGTCCTTGATCGCCGATAGCGTTTCGCTGCTGAGGAACTCGCCGGCGGCCTTCCTTGGTCGAGCTGACCCAGACTTGAGCGCCCTCGTGCGCGGAAGAGCCGTCGTATTGGTCGCGGGCCCACTGACAAAGGTGGGACAAAGCGTTTTGGAGCAGTACCCCGGCGCGATCATCGCAGTTGCTGGCAAAGGTGGCGCCGAAGCTGCGGTGGAACGCGATCTAACGGTTGGTGCTGTCTTTGCGCGTGTGGATGATGCCGAACCTTCAGCTGCACTTGGTGCGTTGAAAAGCGACGATGATGTTGTTGCAATCTTCATAGATCAGTCTTGGCCACTGGTTGATGGATCAATTACTGGCCTTCTGGCTGCTGGAGCAAAGATCGTTGCGGTAGCAGGTGCAGATGCCATTGACGAACCTTTGATTGAATTACTGGATCGTCCCCGTGAGCAAACGGCAAGTTCTGCTTTGGTTCGCCTCGATGGGGGCGGGCGCATCGTTGCTTTAGATTCGCTGGAATTGCTCAATCAGGTGCAAAGCTCACCACGTCGGTGGCAGTTACTGCTTGCTGGCCGGCAACGCACGGTTATTGCGGTCGGGCTAGCGCTGGCGTTGATTGTTGGTGTTGTTTTGGGATCAACAATTCTTGCCGCCACTGGGTCTACCGGCCGGCAACTGAGTAAAGCTAAGGCTGATCTGACCCAGTTGACCGCAGCCAACGAGACGTTCAAGCAGCAACAAAGCGGTGTTGACTCGTTTTTGACCGGCGTTCAGCCGAGTTTGCTCGTCAACCAGCTCACTGGCCGCAAAGTGGTAATCGTGATTGCACCAGGTGTTGATCCCGCCCTCGGCGAAGCGATCTCCGGTGCCATTACTCAGGCCACAGGCTCCGCAATCGGAGTCATCCAACTGACACCGAAGTTCTTGGCCCAAGAACAGCAAGCCTCCCTCGACGATGTTGCCACTCGACTTTCCTCAGTGGGGGCAAGCCTTACGACTGCCGTGAAGTCGATGAATGCTTTTCCCATGGGATGATAATGAGCTGTCTTGGTGTTTGCGGGATGTCTGCGTCATGCGAACACCTCCACAGCTCATGGTATCAGGCGGCTTGAGTTGACGGCACTTGACGAGACATCGGTTCCTGTGTCCCAACGCTGACGGGTGGATGAATCACCATGTCGTTGTAGTGCACCATTTTGAACAGACGCTTCGGCAAACCAGCATCAGCAATGGCTTGGACAATGTTGTTGAGCCTTTGCGCGGAGATCGAAAG
>CAIXNN010000003.1 GCA_903920865.1 uncultured Actinomycetes bacterium | reverse complement strand
GCAACACAATGCTTTTCGACTTGCTGAACTTGATGCTCAAAGGTCTGCAGTTCGCGCCCTCATTGATGCATGTATTGAAGAGGTCGAAGCCGGAACGCTGAGGAGTGCTAACGGGGCGCGAGCTAAGTTACTGTCCGCCCGACTTGAAAATGACGTTTTGGATCTTGGTATGCAACTGCACGGCGGGTCCTCATTCCTTGAAGGAACCGAAATCAACCAGCGGTGGATTGATGGTCGGGTCACTCGGATCTGGGCTGGCGCCGACGAGATCATGTTGCACTTGATTGCAAAAGATCTCGGGCTTTAACCGATGAACAACCAAGCCGTCATTGTTGCGGCTACTCGCACTCCTATAACTAGAGCCATCAAAGGGGCCTTCGCTCACACTCGTGCTGAAGATCTCGTGGTGGCGGCAATTGAAGGAGCTCTTGCCCACATTCCCGAACTTGATCCCCACACCATCGATGACATCATCACCGGCAGTTGGATGCAATCCAAGGACCAGGGTGGAAATATCGCTCGTCGCATTGCGGTGCTCTTGGGCTATGACGGCGTGCCGGGTGTATCCGTCAACCGAGCCTGCGCCTCATCCCTGCAAGCCATCCGAATGGCACATCACGCCATTGGAATGGGTGAAGCACACGCAGTAATCGCCACTGGGGTTGAATCGATTTCCCGCTATGAACACCCAACAAGTGCCGGCTCCACGGCCACGGGCGATCGCCACCCGGGGTTTGCAAGCGCCGATGAAAGCAGCCGACAACATGAAGGTGCGAATCTGACCTGGTCTGACCCTAGAGAACGTGGGCAGCGCCCCGACATTTACGCAGCCATGGGGCAAACAGCGGAGAACGTTGCCAACCTGCGCGCGATCACTCGGGAAGAACAAGATGCCTTTGCCTTGCGATCGCAACAGTTAACGCAACAGGCTGTTGATGCTGGCTTTTTCACTCGCGAAATCACTCCAGTTGTGGTTGACGATGTCAGGATTTCCTTAGACGAATCCCCGCGACCCTTAACCAATGCGGAGGATCTAGCGGCTTTGAAACCGGCATTTCGCCCGAATGGAACCGTGACTGCTGGCAACTGCTGTCCACTCAACGACGGCGCAGCAGCTGTCATCGTGATGAGCCAACAACGAGCAGCTGAGCTCGGACTGACTCCATTGGTTCGAATCGTCAGTCACGGCGTATCGGCGCTCTCGCCTGAAATCATGGGGTTAGGAGCTGTTGAGGCCACGAAGCGAGCGCTCAAGGGTGCAGGGATGAGCGCTCGTGATGTGGATCTTGTTGAGATCAATGAAGCATTCGCCGCTCAGGTTTTGCCCACTATTGCCGACTTGGACTTTGACCTAGACCGAGTCAATGTCCATGGAGGAGCGATTGCGCTCGGTCATCCTTTTGGCATGGCGGGTGCACGTTTAACGACCACGTTGATCAATGGCCTCAAAGCTAAGGATGCATCCATTGGAGTGGTCACCATGTGCGCCGCAGGTGGACAAGGTATGGCCATGGTGGTTGAACGAGTCTGAATCGGCGCGGATCACCGGACAGGGCCCGCTGATCTCTTAGTCTTGGTGACACCAATAACCCACCTGGAGATCACGTGTCCACAAATCACAGCGGTCGCACGCGCCAACGAAATGGCATAGCCATCGGCGAAGGGGCCATTCGAAAGATTTTCCCAGCCTTCGTTGTGCTCATGTGGATCACCACATTCTTCTGGGTCAAGAATGGTCAGTGGACATCCTTCAACACCGTCCTGGCCATTGAAGCAACGGTGATTTGCGCGATCGTCTTTGTGAATTTTGTGTACGTCTTTAACTTCGGCTATGCCGCAGCGCTTTTCGTTCTTAACCTGACGATCATCATTACCCAGGGACATTGCCTTGGCGCTGTGATTATCGGTGGACTGCTGATGATTTATGCAATCAGGCTCTTCATTTTTGTTTGGCAGCGTTACCAAGCCGAGTCCTTTGCGCCAAGGAAACAAGGAACGCAGATGGCCCACAAGGCCTTGCCGACACCGATCAAGATTGCCCTGTTTGTTCAAACCAGCACCTTGATGACATTTCATGCCATGACCACCTACAACATTTCCCAGCACGCCAAAACTGAGGGAACCAATGGCGTATCCGGCTGGCTCATCATCGGCGCACTGATCCTCGCGCAGGGCCTGGTGATCGAAGCCCTTGCAGATTCTCAAAAGCAGAAAGCCAAGAAACTTAACGGCAGCACATGGGTGGAGAGCGGATTGTTCGCAAAGACACGGCACCCCAATTACCTGGGCGAAATCCTGGTCCAAGCGGGTCTGATTATTTCGGGCTTTGGCACCGGAAACCATTGGTACATCTATGCAGCCGGCATCTTGTCCCCGCTCTACATCATCATTTTGATGCTTTCTGCAACCACCGGTGGCGAACTTCTTAAGCAACAAAAGTATGGCGAGGATCCGCAATACCGCGCTTACATGCGACGTTCAAATCCACTCTTGCCAAGGCTTCGCAAAACGCTCGTTTAGGTACACCCCCAAAGTCGCTGCACATATCGGGTGTGGCTAATCTTCTGCTCATGTCAACAACATCGATTGTCCTTGTCGTAAGGCATCACGTTGACCTCATGCGGATTTGTTCCAGCTTTTGTTGTTGCTGTAACTAGTCCGCCGTCCGCACATCCCGGGCGCTGCGGCGCTTGCTGGATTGCGTGTGAACTTTGATCCTTCATGCCCCGTTGCGCCCTCCATCCCCTGCACCACTTACTGGAGGAATACTGCAATGAGCGTTACCGACGAATACCTGAAGAACAACCAGGCTTATGCTGCGAACTTTTCAGGTCCGCTTCCCCTTCCCCCATCGCGCAACATCGCTGTCGTTGCCTGTATGGATGCTCGGCTCGATGTCTACGGGATCTTGGGACTAGGCCAGGGCGAATCCCACGTGATTCGCAATGCCGGCGGAGTGGTCACCGACGATGAGATCCGTTCGCTGGCCATCAGCCAGCGCCTGCTCGGCACCAAGGAAATCATCTTGATCCATCACACCGATTGCGGGATGTTGACCTTCACTGACGATGAATTCAAGGCAGGCATCCAGGCCGAGACTGGCATCAAGCCTGAATGGGCCGCCGAATCCTTCTCGGACCTTGACGAAGACGTGCGCCAATCCATCAAGCGAATCAAGAACAGCCCGTTCATTCCTCACACCGATGCTGTTCGTGGCTTTGTCTTCGATGTCGCCACCGGCGCGTTGAACGAAGTCAAGTAGAGGTACGCAACTGGCAAAGGGTGGGATCACATTGGCTGTGGTCCCACCCTTTGCATGTGGTCAATACACTGATGGCTCATCCCGCCTCCGTAGCTCAGGGGATAGAGCATCGGTTTCCTAAACCGTGTGCCGCAGGTTCGAATCCTGCCGGGGGCACCACCTTTTTTTACTGTCCTGAAAAGAGTTCGGAGGCTGAGATCTTTCAATCCCAGCCTCCGAACTTGATTCAACTGCTACTTAATAGGCAGCGCCCACGCCGGTGACCCAACTGCGGTCTATGGCAAGCCCGCCGTCCTTGGTGACATCCAAGACGACCAGCGTTGCTGGATCGCGGTTACCAGTTTTGGCATCAATTGTTACTGAACCAGTAACGCCTGGCCAACCCTTAGTCGCATTTAATTGTTTGGTCAATTTAGCTGCATCAAAGCCACCAGTCTTCTCGGCGGCATCGGCCAGCAAATTGAGCGAATCAAATACGTACGGGCTCCAGGTCCCAGGCTCTGCACCAAAGGCTGCCTTGTACTGGGAGACAAAGGCAGGTCCCTTGAGGAATTCACCAGGAGAAGGAACACCAATCACGGAGCAGCCCTGAGCTGCTTCAGTTGAGCCAGCAGAAGTTACATAGCCAGGATCATCCGAGGCATAGTCAGCGATACATGCCGCGGTCACCTTCTGGTCATGGACAGCCTTGGCAATGAGTCCGCCTTCAGGGAAGTAAGTGGCCGCGTAAATCACGTCAGGCTTCAACGCAGCAGCCGCCTTGACCTGGTCGGCGTAGGACTTAGCACCCGGCTTGATTGCCGTGTTGGCCAAAATCTTCACACCCGCTGCCTGGAACGACTTACTCAACGAAGCATCAATGGAATTGGTGTAGCTGTCTGGTGTGGAGTCATACAAAATTGCAGCCGTCTTTGCAGCCTTCCACTTGGTCAATGCCTCTGTGGCCATCGGCGTGATTTGGTAGTCCATCGGCTGCAAGGTGTAGCCGAGACTGTTGGTCTTACTGTTTGACGTCAAGCGAATGGGGACCAGGCCAGCCTTAATAAATAGCGGCAAGGTAATCAGACCGGTGCCGGTGTTATAAGGACCAACCACGCCATCAAGACCACTCTTAATTGCAGCAGCGGCTCGCGCGCCAGCAATCTTCGGATTGGCTTCATCGTCAATGGGGACGATGACAACCTTCTTGCCGTTAATTCCGCCCTTGGCATTGAGCTGGTAGGCTGCCAGTCCGGCAGCGTTGATCATGCCTTTGCCAGTTTCGGCTTGATCACCGGTAATGGGGGCTTCCACACCAATCCGAACGGTGCCGGTCAGAGCGGGAGTAGCGGTGGCATTGGAGTTACTCGATGAACTCGAGCAGCCGGCCACGGCCAAGGAAACGAGAGCGCAAAGCGCGAAGATCTTCTTGGTATTTTTCATAACGCCAACCATACTGAGCATGAGGATCGAAAACCGGCGCAAACGCCTCGCCTGAGACCACTGTGGCGGTTGTGACTCCCCTCA
Organism: uncultured Actinomycetes bacterium; assembly: GCA_903920865.1. Taxonomy (GTDB): domain Bacteria; phylum Actinomycetota; class Actinomycetes; order UBA12327; family UBA12327; genus AcAMD-2. The sequence continues at coordinate 34,461 of CAIXNN010000003.1, read as the reverse complement.
CGCATCGCCACAGCGCAGGCTTTATCCAACCTGTACCTCTACTGTGTTTGACGAACCCCAACAAAGGAGACCCCGGTTATGCGCGAGGTTGACAGCTCCAGCGCAGACGACGACTGGGGTTTCATCACTGCTCGGGCCAAGCCCTCAGGGCAAAGTGCAACTAATAAGGATGCCCTGGCTGACCTGATCGAGGCCGACAGCGTCGAGAAGACTGAACCAGTAAAAAACGTTCTTGGCAGTCGACTTGACTCCTGGGGAGACCAATCCTCGATGGACCAACTTCGACAAAGGGCCCGCCCGATCTCCTTGGCGATCGCTGCCGTTTTCATTTTGGGCTACATCAATGAAATTGTTGCTGGTGCACGATTTGTATCACTGCTTGGCGCCAAGGCCGTGATCATCATCTATCCGTTAGCCGGGCTTGGACTGATCGGTGTTGCGCTGTTACAAATTACTTGGATTGACAAACTTCCACGCGATAAGGCGCTCAGCCGGGTCACGATTGCCTATGCCATCGGATTTGTTGTCGGCCTGATACTGGTTGCATTCCCGCAGACCACGGTCTTTGGTTCAGGTTTTATTTGGCTCTTCGCAGACCAACTTAATTTCCTTTTGCCATTGATTGTCTGGGCTATGGCTGGGGATATTTTCAGTGCCGGTGAGGGGCGAAAGATCTACCCATCGATCACCCAGTGGCAATATGGTGGACAACTCATTGGCCTAGCCATCAGCGCCCTTGCGCCGTTTGTACTGATCCCGCTCGGGGTTCCCTTGCCGTTTCTGCTTTTGGTATGCCCGGTTGGGTTGATCGGTCTAGGCATTTTGGTTCCGCGTGCGCTCAAAGGCAAGCCGTTGAGCCAGGGGCATGGGCGAGAGGAAAACACACTCGCCTCCCTGAAGTCTGCGTGGTCCTTTGTTGGCGGCGTGAAGGCGTTTACCGCCATGTTTTCGACGTCGGTATTGGTCTTTATCGCTGGAATGATTTACAAAGGCTCGTTCCTCAGCGACAGCGCAGCAATCGTGAATGACCCAGCGAAACTTCAAATCATCTACGGCCTCACCATGATCGCGGTCTTTACAATGTGTGGCATCTTGCAACGATTCTTTACCACCAAAATTCTCGAGCGGTTTACCATCCCAGGTGCACTGTTGATCTTGCCGATCATGGCCACAGTGTGTGGAATCTTCATGGCCTGGGGTCTCAATGGTGGGCTGGGGATCAAGCCAAACTTTCTGCCATTTTTGATTATTGGAATCATTGCCTGGTGGGTGCCACGATGGAGCGTCGATGATGTTGCCCGTCGCACGGCATTGGCTGTGGTCCCCAACGAAAGGCGAGCTCGCGTTTCCTTCATCATTGATCTCTTGCCAATCTGCCTTGGGCTAATCCTGGCCGGACTAGCTATTGGGCTTACTTATTGGACGGGCAAAACTGGGTTGGCGCCTTTGGTGGCTTTGCCCTTTGCCCTCATGGCGATGTATCCGGCTCGGATCATGGCCAGTCAGTGGGACAAGGCCATGCTCAACCCGTTGTTACGCATTCGCAAGCGCCTGTCCGACTAGCCCCGCCAGAGGACATCCCGCCCGGTGGTAAGGCGGGATTTGATAACAATGAGCCCCAAAAGCCTTGCCTAATGCGCAGGTGAAGGGCGAAAATCGGGGAAACGGGGCCAATGACGCATGAAGGGAGCCGGCCGTGCCTCAGGAAACTATTGCCACTGTCGATTCTGTCTCCCATGTCTGGTCGAACATTCGACTGGCCTTTCAGCCAGTTCACCACGTCCAATGCCGTCAACCCGCCGGCGCGGAAGCCTTGCTTCGCAGTCTTGAACCAGATGGGAGCTTGCTAGGACCCATGCAGGTCTTGGCTCAAGCAGAACGCTCTGGAACCGATATCGATTTGACCTACTACGTAGCCACTTTGGCAGCCCGACAAGCCGCTATTTGGACCAAGGAGGAATGGCTTCAGGGATACCGTGTTGGCATCAACGTATCCCCCAGAGTCCTGGGTGAAGCAAACTTTGCCCAGCGGCTGCTGAAGATTTTGGAAGATTCCTCGTGCGATCCACGAAACATCCTGGTTGAACTTACTGAAACTCAATACTTAGATCACTTCCGCTGCGCAATTACCCAAATTCGCGAATTGCGCAGCGCCGGCGTGCTTTTTGCGTTGGATGACTTCGGCATTGGTCATTCCAATATTGGATTGCTGTCAGCACTTCCAGTGGACATGATCAAGGTCGATCCGGTGGTCTTTGGAGCCGAACCAGGAGCTCGAGAGATCAACATCATGTCGCACGTTGTTGGGCTGGCTGAATCTGTTGGCGCCGTCGTCGTGGCCGAAGGGATCGAGACGACCCAGCAATGGAACTGTGTTGAAGCAGCTGGCGTTGACTACGTACAGGGGTGGCTACTGTCTCGGGCCACGTTGCCCGGTGAAGTTGCGCCTGGATGGGGTCCAACCGATGCGGCTCCTTGCACCTGCTGGACCTAGTAGGTGGCAGTACCGCGCTCTTGCGCTTCCCTGGCGTTGTCCAACGCTGTCTGCACAGCATGTTCTACGTGATCAGGATCGATCTTTAAGGCTGCGCCAATGTGCAGAGCCCAAACCTCAGCCCGAATGTTGGTTTCGAAGTCCAATTCGCCCCGGATGGATTCTCTTCGTGCTTGGCGGTTTTGACTAACCATGACAAAAGTCGAGAGGAAGATCGCCTCCAAACTGACAATCATAGTCAGCAAGCCAAAGGGGTACGTATCAAACGCTAGACCGCCAAAAACGATGCCTGTGTTAATCGCGATCCAGATGAAGAACCAGACTCCATGAAGATAGACAAATCTCAATGATCCAGCGAAGTTTGTGATTTTGTCCGCGGCAATATCCTGCGCGCGCATCGCAGCGCGAACCAACTCATTGGAGTTCTTGGTACTGCGCGCTGCAAATGCCGCGTCTGCGGCCGCATCCGCAGCTTCAATCAAAGCGCACACAGCGCAGGTAGAAGAGTGGGAAATAGTGGTCATCGCTGGACTCCAAAGGGTGCGCTGGTTATGTGACCATCATGACCGAAACCACGCGATAACATAACCATTGACGCACCAAGGAAAACGAAGAACCTGACTAGCCAGACAAACCGGACCGATTTGTCACATTAGAGGGTGGTTGTGCCCTCAGGAGTGGCCGGCAAGATGAAGGCATTTTCAAGACCTTCTTCTCGTCGATATGGGCTAGCAATAATGGTCCTAGAACTCTTCGTTCCCTCAGAGGTTCCCAAGACCGAGTAGCCCAAGTCCACTGCCTTTTGCTTGATGCGGCGGAATTCCAAGGACATCTGGTCTGAGCGAAGGTGCAATTCACCGTTGAGCTCTTCAGGAATTAATTCCGGACGAATTTCATTGACCACAACATCGTCTTGCGCGAAGACCTTCAAAATCATCTTCTTGGCAATGCGGTCAGCCCATGGGGTCTTGTAGAAGTTACGCATTCCGACCCACTTGGTCAGCGTGGTGTTCTCGTCAATGGGGATGTTGGTGTCCCAAATGACTTGGCGACCCAATTTCGGAATGGTCAGGTCAATCATGACGATTGAAGGAAAGAAGAAAGCGGTCTTGACCAACACCGGGGGTGGGTCTTCTTCTTTGTATGCACGTGACTTGGGGAAAATCTGTGAAATCTTGCCCGCTGGCTTGTTCGGTGAACGCTGCTCAACCGTCAGGCGCGCCCACCATTCACCCAGTTCGATTTCAAATTCTTCAACCGGTGGTGCTTTCGGGTCACCAAAAACTCCACCATGAACAAATGGGGTGTGGGACTGGTCGGTGCCGTTTTCCACTACCCGCTCATAGTTTGCATCCCAAGTCCACTCACCGCGGATCGAGCGATACTCAGGGTCATCCATAAACGAAAGGTCTGGAATCGGCACGCGATCAGCTTCTGGAATATCGCCAGGGAAAACCCAGATCCAGCCATGACGCTCTTCGACTGGGTAGGCATCGACACGAGCACGCTTTGAAATTGGCTTGCCACGACCATTGGCCGGAATAACGGTGCATGCACCGTCGCCGCCAAAGCCCCAACCGTGATAGGGACAGACCAAGTCATCGTCCTCATTGACGGTGCCCTGCGACAAACTTCCACCACGGTGGATGCAGGTATTGCTCAATGCCCGAACTTCGCCCTTTGACGTGCGCCACAAGACAAGGTCTTGGGCCAGGAGGCGGTGCTTAGACGGGGCGGCAGTGATTTCGTCGCTGAAGGCGATCGCGTACCAGAAGTTTTTGAACATGTGCCTATTCTTGCGCGCCAATGCTCATTTCGCACGTTGGGGGGTCAAACTTTAGGCCCCAAATCTGCCGGCCCTGAGCAACACCTAGCTAGATACCGGTCCCGCTAGGGCAACTAGGACCAGTGCCCGTAGACCGTCACATTCAGGCGCTTGCCGGCCGAGAGGGTGTAGAGCACCTTTGCGTCCTTGATGTACATGTTGATGCAGCCATGGGAGTGACCAGTCCAAGGATCAACCATGAAGCCCGAGCCGTGCTGCCCTTCGCCCCCAGAATGAGGCATGAAGTAATACATCTTTACGTGATACAGGGTCGAGACTTTCTCGCGATACCGTGCCTGGACCGCGTAATTTCCGGTGCGGGTCTGCGATGAATACATCCCACCACGTACTAACCACACATTGAACATCTTGCCGTTGACGAACAAAAAGTCTTGATGGGAAGCGCGGTCATAGCAGGAGTGCCAGCCAGCTGACTTACAGATCTTGGGAATGGCAGCTCGATTGCGGACAGTTCGCTGGATCAATACCGCCCACGTGGGAGTGTCCAAAACTCCGGTGGCCCGCAAACAGTTTCCGGCTTGGAAACGCTTAACAGCTGCCTTCGTCGAAGACCCGTAACGACCATTGACCGAACCGGAATAAACCTTGGCCCAACGAAGTCGATATTGGGCTTCACGCACATGGTTAATGGCGAACGGCCCACCATCCCTCATACCTGGCTTGGTGGCTGCTCGATAAAAGGGACGAGAGGCCGTGGTCTTCTTTGCTATCGCTGCCACCTGACATGCATTTAGTGGTGTTGGTTTTGGGGTTGGCCTTGGCGTCGGTTTTGGCGTCGGGCTTGGCGTACTCGGTGTGGTCGCTGGGGGTGGAGTTGTTGGTGCGGGGTCAACAGCCATCGCACTTGATGGCACCAACAAGGTCCCAGCAACAAAGGTTAAAGTCACGACTCCAGGCCAAAAAACCTTGAAACTCATGATGCGGCCCTTCAAGAAACCCCGCGGACCGTGTCTTTCACCGTCACATCACAAGTGTGCCGTACCCAGCGCGTATTCGCCAAACAGGCTAAGCGACCCGACCGAAGAAATGACTGCTTGAGAAAATAGGTCCTAAGCCACTTCGCGTACCCGGCCGAGATGCGTGGTAGAGCCGACCATTACCGGCGTAGATTCCGACGTGATACACGTGCCCACCGTGGGTGAAAAATACCAAGTCGCCAGGCTTAGCTTGCGAAGCACTGATGTGATGCACGACCGAAGCCTGCTGTGCTGACTGATGCGGCAATGAGCGAGAAATCGCCTGTTCGATCACGTAACGGGTAAATCCGGAGCAGTCAAAAACGTTTGGTCCAGCGCCACCGGCCACATAGGGGCGACCGGAGAATTGCCTAGCCGCGGCAATGATGGAGTTCAAGTTTCTCGTCGTGACAACCTGGGCGGCAACAGAGCGTCCAGCACGCGAGCGATCCCAAGCAGAAATCGCGCGATTGGTGACAGTGTCAACGGCTCCGGTGCGGGGAAGCTTGCTCCAGTGTTGAATCTGCTTAACCCGCTGAGCTGTGCCACGGTCAAAGATTCGGTCTGGGCGTAGAACGTGTACGCGCTTTTCAAGAGTTAAAACTGCTTTACCTCTCGAGCCAACCTTCAAGACCACACCGGTCGTCGGTTCAGGGTGAACTAATGGAGGCGTGATGGGCAGTTGCGTCACGGGCAATTGAGTAGAAGGTCCAGTGCCGACCGATTGATCAGGTCCGGCAACGCCACTGTTGGCTTGCGCAACAACAGGGGTGACCAAAGCCACCACAAGACCAAAGCCCACGGCAAAAGCCAGCGAGCGGTTAGGAACTCTGAGCATGTCGAAGATGCCCTCTCCGACGCCTTCGGGGTCAGCTGTCGGGTTCGGGCCGGAGTATGGCCCGGCCAACTAGTCACCTAGTTGGCTTCACCCCAAGGCCCAGACGAACTGGGCCGTAAATCTTGGGTCCCCCGCTCCTGCCAAGCGGTTGTGCTTTGCCACCAGGCAGGACTCGGCGTCGGTGTCAAAACGGCTCCAACAGGTTCATTGAAGTTCCTACGACCCTAACCGATGGCCCTGACCAAGGACCATTCGGGAGGGTATTTAGGCACAAATCACACCAGTCACACTAATTAACACGCGACACGCTGGCCTAAATCAGCCTCTCAGGCACCTCCATATGGCTTCGTTAGCCCATACGGGTTAACCAGGCGCACGAACCAAAGGTGGAGCGTTGATTCCAGGCCAGAATTTGATCCAAACTGCAGCCGACCCATCCCACGTATTTGCCGACATCATGATCGCCATGATGTGGACCGTGGTATTCAAGAAACTGCCTCTGCCAGTGCCCAAACGGCCCAAGGCAGAAACGAATACCCGGGAACTAAGCGAGATTTCCTAGGCGTTCAGGGATACAAATACCTGCGATGCGGTTTGAGCATCCAACTCCACGTACTCACCTGAGCGGCCCACCCTGATCGAGCCGTCGGCAAGATTGACGTGCACACTTTCACCCGGTTGAACCCCCGCCCGGCGAAGGACTGACATCAGCAACTCGTCCTCCTGAATGGGTTCGGCCAGCCGACGAACAGTCACCGTCTGGGTGGTGACAGCAGCCAGCGCGTCAAGCCCAATAAATACATCACCGTCAATCTGCTCGGCATCCTCATCAAAAAGATCAGCTAAACCAGGGATCGGATTGCCGTAGGGCGAATGAGTGGGGCGACCCAACAACTCAACGAGTCGTCGTTCGACGGCTTCGCTCATCACATGTTCCCAGCGGCAGGCTTCAGCATGAACCACTTCCCACGGCAAACCAATGATGTCGACCAACATGCACTCGGCAAGTCGGTGCTTGCGCATCACCCGCACAGCCATGGCTCGACCCGCAGCCGTGAACTCCAAGTGGCGATCGTCTTGCAGGGTCAAGAGGCCATCGCGCTCAAGACGAGCAACGGTCTGGCTCACCGTTGGGCCGCTTTGTCCCAGGCGCTCGGCAATGCGGGCTCGCATCGGTCGTACGCCCTCTTCTTCAAGTTCATAGACGGTGCGCAGGTACATCTCGGTGGTGTCAATCAGGCCGCTCACACAACAACCGTACCCAGATCTGACCCCCGCTGCTCTGCGTTAATCCAGATGCGCCAAGTCCGGTTGCGCTCTAGCGTGAACCCATGGCTTCGGTGATGTGGTTTCGGCGGGACTTGCGCCTCAATGACCACGCGGCTTTGGCTCGTGCAGCGGAAGCCGGACCGGTGCTTGGACTGTTTGTCATTGACCCGCATCTGTGGGACAGGGCCGGTGCTGTCCGGCGGGTGTGCCTGCTGCGCAGTCTCGATGCACTCAACGAATCGATGGACGGCCAACTCGTGGTGCGAGTAGGAAGCCCCACCCAGGTGGTGCCAGCCGTGGCCAAGGAGGTTGGCACGAGCACTGTTTTTATAAGCAGAGACTTTGCTCCCTATGGTCAACGACGCGATGCAGCTGTCGAACGCGCTTTGATGGATAACCAGGTAGCGCTGGAATCCGTGGGGTCACCGTATGCGGTTAACCCAGGGGTTGTTCGCAAGTCAGATGGAACGCCCTACCAAGTCTTTACCCCCTTTTATCGAGCGTGGTGTGACAGTGGCTGGTTGGCACCGGTAGCAAACTCCAATCCATCGTGGCTCAGCCTGGTCAGTGATCCGTGGCCAACGGCGGAACTGCCTACTGGCGTGCGACTTCCCTCGATCGGGGAAGAGGCAAGTCTGGATCTATGGAGGACATTCCACACCGACCTCATCGACGAATACCCGGACCACCGGGACAGACCCGATCTTGCGGGCACCTCGAGCTTGTCCATGGCCCTTCGATGGGGACAGGTGCATCCGCGCACCTTGCTCGCTGAGCTCAATGATTCCAAGGCGCACGATGTCTACCGGCGCGAGTTGTGCTGGCGCGAGTTCTACGCCGATGTGCTGTTCCATGTCCCGCAATCTGCCCAGCACAGCCTTAAACCCACCATGCAAGGCATGCGAACAGATAGCGGAACTAGCGCAGATGCTCGATTCGCTGCCTGGGCTGAAGGCCGGACCGGCTATCCGTTTGTTGACGCGGGCATGCGCCAACTTCTAGCCGAAGGCTGGATTCACAATCGAGTGCGCATGGTTGTGGCTTCGTTCTTGGTTAAGGATCTGCACTTGGACTGGCAACGCGGTGCTGCGCATTTCATGCAGTGGCTGCGTGACGGCGACATCGCGAGCAATCAACACGGTTGGCAGTGGGCAGCTGGCACCGGCACTGATGCGGCGCCGTACTTTCGAGTTTTTAATCCTGTGATGCAAGGCATCAAATTCGATCCCGAAGGTGACTACGTTCGCAAATACATTCCTGAACTTGCACAACTTGCTGGAGCAAGCGCGCACGAACCCTGGCAAGCACCACTGCTTGCCGGTGATTACCCCGAGCGCATCGTGGATCACAGTCTTGAGCGTCACGAAGCACTTGCTCGACTAGCCGAGCTGAAAGCTGACCAGTAGCCAGCAGGCTGGCGGGTTTGCAGGCACCCGGGCCAACTAGCCGATGGAGCGACGGCGCAATCGCAGGCTCAAACCAAGTCCGATAAAGACCAAGCCCAAGATCAGCGTGCCAAGGATGCTGGCACCAGTGTGTGCCAATTTTTCTGGGACGTTGATCACGGCATCATCGGTTGCGGTGGCCACCTGGTCAGTGTTACCGCCACTTACCGTGGCCACATTCTTAATGGTTCCCGTTGCACCGGCCTTGACCGATGTGGAGATCACCACCGAGGTGGACGAGCCCACCGTAAGTGGCTGATCGTTGGTGCACGTCAGCGTTTGACCAACAGCGCCACACGCCCAGAAGTAGCCATCGGAGGCGACATAGGTCAGCTGTGCGGGCAACTGATCCTTAATGATGATCTGCGTGGTTGTTGTGCTCGGACCGTTGTTGGTCACCGTGATTCGATACTTCGCGGCTGTCCCGGTAAAGGAAATCGCATCTTTTTGGATGCTCAATCCAGAAACCGATTGAACAATCGTTGGATCCTCATCGGTGTTATTGCTCGGATCTACATCTTCGCTCGGCGTTGACACGGTCGCACTATTTGTCACGCCAGGTGCTGCTGATGCCAAGACATTGACCTTCACAGACACCGTTGAACTCGCATCAATTCCCAAGGATCCGGTCCGAGTGCAGGTGAGTACCTGCCCAACTGCCGAACAACTCCATCCCGTCCCGGTGCCAGAATTGAAGGTCAAACCATTGGGCAAGGTGTCGGTCACAGTGATCGGTCCTGGATCTGCGGTCGGACCTTGGTTGGTGACTTTGATCGCGTAGGTGCCAGGGGTGCCAACTTTGAAGACCCCACTGTGTGATTTAGCGATACTCAGATCAACCAGTGCGGGCACATCTACCTGATCTGTGCCGGTGTTATCGGACTCATTGGAATCTGGAATATCAGATTGAGCCGTCGCAGTATTGGTGACCGACGGATAAGCACTCGGCAGAACTTTGGCACTCACGGTGTACTCGGCGTAGGCCAAAGCATCCAGTGGAGCGCCAAGGTCGCACGAGATGACACCGCTGTCCTGCCCGCAGGTCCAATCACCGTCACCGCTGACCGAAACAAATTGCAATCCGGTGGGCAAGGTGTCAGTAGAGGTAACGGCGCGGGCTTGAGATGGTCCGTTATTTGTCACGCGGATTGTGAAGGTTAGATCTTCCCCGACTTTCACATCGCCGGTGTGCAACTTGGTCGTCACCAGATCAACTTTGCGACCCACGTTAAGGCCTGCTTCATCGGTGTTGTTCGAAGAGTCGGGGTCAGCCGTTGGTGAACTCACCTGTGCGCTGTTGGTGTACGTGCCAGGATCTGCCGCGGAGTTGATGTCAACCAGAATTTGCAGATCCGGCGCATCGCCATCAGCTGGAATGCCAAAACTTCCCTGCAAGGTACAGCTGACTAGCTGGCCTGAGCCGTTGACAGCACCTGGCACACAGTCCCAAGGACCGACGCTGTCAGCAAAAGTTAAGTTCGGGGGCAGGGTATCGGTTATGACAATGTCGGCGGCAGCATTTGATGGCCCATTGTTGTGGACAGCCAAGGTGTAAAGCGCCGAGTCACCTGCCTCAACTCTTGAGTCTGGTACGGACTTGGTGATGGCCAAGTCTGCAGTTGTTTGAACGCCAACTGTTGACTCATCTGAGTTGTCTGCCGGGTCATCACCAGGAGTAGTGGTAGTCACTGACGCGGTATTGGTCAACGTAGAACCTGGATCAACATCTGGATTGACCTTTGCCGAGATTTGCAACGTCGGTGAAGTTCCAGGGACGAGCTCTGCAAGCCGGCAGAGAATCTTGTTGCCCGCCACCGGTCCGCAGGTCCACCCATTGTCATCGATAGTGATGTCGCTGAACGTGGATGGCAAGGTGTCTTCCACAATCACATCATCTGCGGTTGATGGCCCTTGATTGGTGACAACGATGGAGAACTCGGTGCGCTGACCGGCCTTGACCGGGTTTGCCCCTGTGGTGGTCTTAGTCATCGTCAAATCAGTCGAATCATTGACGACAAGTTCATCTGTTGATGTGTTGTTTTCCTGATCCGGATCATGCGTGGTCGTTGAAGTAACTGTGGCCGTGTTGAACAGCGATGACGGACCCGCCGATGGATCGATGCTTGCCACAACCGTGATCAAAGGCGCACTCGCCCCGCTGATCAAAGTGGTGCTGCGAGTGCAGGTCAGCTCTGCCCCGTCGGCCGAACATGACCAACCAGAACCACTTGCTGATACGAAACTCAAACCATCCGGCAGGACATCGTTGACCACGATTGAGGCTTCAGCATCTGAAGGACCGTTATTCTTCACAGCCAAAGTGAACGAAATATTTTCACCAGCAACCCCGTCACCGGTGTGCGACTTGACAATCTGCAAATCGGCCTTCGCCGTGAACAGGGAATTGTCCGTGTCGGTGTTGTTATCGGGATTGGGATCTGTCGTTGTGGACGTTACAGCCGCGGTATTCGCGATATTGCCCACTACCCCCGAGGCAATATCAACGTTGAGGTCAACCTCTGCCGAGGCACCACTGGCCAGCGCCCCACTTAAGTCACAGGTCACAGTTCCAGCATTGACCGAACAACTCCAACTACCGGTGGACGAACTAAAGCTCGCGTACGTTCCGCCGGTTGGCAAGGTGTCATTGATCGTTACTGATTGCGCACTCGATGGTCCGAGATTTTTGACCACCAATCGATAGGTGGCCGTAGTCCCAGCTATCACTGAACCGGTAGAGGTCTTGGTGAGGATCAGGTCGGCCGATGTTTGTGGGGTGGTGGTGACTTCACTGTCGTTATTAGTCAGATCAGGATCGGAGGTTGGACCGGTCACGTGTGCAGCGTTGACAACTGCACCGGTGCGATCAGAATCAACGGCCAGCACCACCTTGATTTGGCCCGCGGCAGTGCTGGGATCAAGATCAGCTAAGTGGTCACACGAAATCGTGCCGGCGTCTTGCGAACACGACCAACCAACACCGCTGGCGCTGACAAAGGTCGTACCTGTGGGTACCAGATCAGTCACGGTGATCGTGCCACGGGATACCGATGGGCCACGATTACTCACATCGAGCGTGTACGTGGCATTTCGCCCTGCGACCATCGAACCACTGAGCCCTTTGGTGACCTTGAGGTCTGCCGATGTAGCCACTGTGACCTCATCGGTTGATGAATTGTTAGCTGAATCAGGATCGTACGTGCGATCAGTGACCGAACCGGTGTTGGAGTACGTCGTTGCTGAAGCAACATTGGCCGCGATGCGCAGGTTCAAGACGATGGAGGGGAAGGAAGCCCCGGAAGCCAACGTATTGGTTCCATTGGTGCGCTCACACGTGACCTGGCGAGAGGCAACAACACAGGACCAACCAGTACCCGTGGCACTGACCAAGGTCGGGCCAGAAGGAACTTCATCGGTGACAACAAACGGGCCGACTGCGGTATCTGCACCGTTGTTCTTGACATCAAGTTTCCAGCTAAATGTGGAACCAGCAACCACTGGACTCGTATGGGACTTGACGATTTGAACATCAGCACTATCAACGTGCGCATTCGCCGTATCCGTGTCGGTGTACGGGCCATCTGCATTGTGATCATGCCCAGTAGCGTCATTACCCCTAGCAGTGGAACTGTTGGTGTGCTGCGTTGACGATCCAACCCCTGGTGTGGAAACCACCGCAGGAAGTGGCTTGGCCGTCAGCTTGATAACGATGGACTCACCCACTGCCAAGTCACCCACGTTGGCAAAGGTCAGGCTCTGAACAGCGCCCACAATGGTCGAACTACTTGGCTCAAGGGCAATGGATTCTCCGTTGGCCACACTGACCAACGCCGAACCGGCGACGTATCGCCAATTGGGAGGCAGAACGTCGTTGACATCAACGTCAAAGGCATCGGCCTTACCGGTGTTCTTGACCTGAATGTTCCAACGGAAGTCATCATTGATGTACGCAAGGCCGCCCTCAGGCGCGGTCTTGGTGACAGTGAAGGCCGGGAATGCCGGGGTGAGTGTGGCTGGATCACTTGGCCCGTCATAGACACGTCCACCACCGGGTTGACTGCGATACGAAGTGATGTCAGCTGTATTTGTCAGCGGCGTTGCATTCAACGTTGTCGAATTGGCTAACAACGCTGTGTAGGTCAACGTCACCGATCCACCGGGAAGAATGTTTCCTGTTGGTACCCAGGTAATCGTTCCGCCGCCATTTGGTCCAACTCCTGCAAGCGTTGCACCCGGTGGCAGCGGCGTTTGAATAACAACGCCTACCGGAATCGTGTCGGTCACCGATGTGTTGTACGCAGTGCTGACATTGGCAGCAGAGGAGTTCGACACCTTGACTGTGTACGTGAAAAGTTGACCAGGACCTGGCGTGGAGTCATTGACTCGCTTGTCTATCGACAGCAGCGGCTCTTGCACTGTGACACTTGCTGTGGCAGGAATCGGGGTCTTGTCGGTGTAGACATAATCGGCTGAGGTTGGCGGTGTTGACGGTGCTCGGTCCCACTGAGCATCCGCACTGTTGACTAAGACCGAGTTGCGATTGACTCCTGTGAGGTCCTTGACCTGCAAGGAGTAGGTCACCTTGATCGTGCGCCTTTGGGCACTAGCCCGGGCATCGCCAAACAGCCAAGCAGCCTTAGTGGACCCATCTAGCTGAGCAATCGGAGTTAGTTCGGTGGGATCAAGATTGCAATCAGACCCATCGGCATTTGTGCAACTCACCGTGTCGGTGGTCAAAGTGGTGCGATCAAAGCCTGCTGGAATTTTGTCCGTGATGGACAGGTTGTAGAAATTAACATTCGCCGGCAAAGTCGTGGTTGCAGTAAACGTGGCAACTTGGCCAATGGTGCGAGCAGCTGGTGTGACAGTTTTACTGATGGTTGCGCCGGCCACCTTGACGGTGTTGGTCGCATTCAAACCAAAGACATACTCAAGAGCCGCGTCATTAACCCCGTTATCCAACGTGCTGCCCACCAAAGTGGCGGTGTTCGTGTACGAAGCATTTCCCACTGCTTGACTAGTCACCTTGACCGTATATTCGACCGTCTTTGCAACTCCGGCTTCGACCGCGCCAATGGTCCAGGACAACTTCGTCGTCCCCACCGCGCAACCATTGGTTCCATCACCAGGAACTGCAGGCGAAGTGGTACCCGAGGTTGGCGGTAAGTAACTTTGGAAGATCAGACCCGCTGGGACACAGTCAACAACTTGGGAATCAAACAGGGTTGGGCGCTTGGCCGCATTTTCTACCCGAAGTTGATACTTCACTACCTGATCACCCAGGACCGTTCCGGTGGAATCGTTGGTCTTGGCCAATGTCGGTGCGGGGCGAATGACTGTGATGACAGAGTTTGCCGTCTTGGGAGCAAGCGCAGAGCCGGTCACGGTGTCGGTACTGGCAAAGCTGGCGGTATTGGTCTTTTTACCCACGCCAGTAGTGGGTGAGGCTTTGGCCACAATCGTGATCTCGAAAAGATCGTCGGTGGAGCTGGAATTGGTATAGGTAGCGGGGAAGGTCAAAGTCCCAGCCAACGCATTAAAAGTAAATCCGGCTGGCAGATTTCCGGTGGCCGGAGATACACCTGTTGAAGAAAACTTCACGCTTGAACTTGTGAACGTAATTCCGGTGGGTAGCGGATCAGTGATCACCCCATTGAAGACACTAGTTCGCGCCGGTACGGTCAAACCGACACGATACGTCACAGACTCGCCATTGACAGCCTGGGTCAGTTCAGTGTTATTAGCATCGGTGACGCCAGTGCTGATCACTTCCTTCTTAAGGAACGTATCAACAAGGAAGACATTTGATGGATCTGACAAATCGCCAACACGTTGATCCTCAACGGGAACCGATGGATCAATGTTGTTGGTGGGGAAATAGGTCGTCGACTCATCACTTTGATCGTTGAAGACCTCATACGAGCGCACGTTTGCGGTGTCAACTAAGTCTGCGCCGGCGCGGGTTGGCGTTGGAATCAGCACGTCATAACTCAAGGTGCGCGTTGCCCCAGGCAAGATTTCATCTTCACTACCGCTGCGGAAGGTCCAACGAATAGCGCTTAAGGTGCCACTTCCGGCGAACGTAGGCTGATCAACATCGCCAGGATTGGTACAAGCGCCAACTGGAGCTCGCGCTGCACTACTAACTGCCGAAATTGCCCAAACCTGGGCGCAAGTAATCCCGGGTGCCAACACATCCCAAACATCTGTTCCCCTGATGGGCGCAGCATTGCCGTCCCCTGCAACGCCCGCATTCTTTAAGTCCACTCGGAACTTAACGCGATCGCCTTGGACGACTGCCTCATCATCGACGTTGGTGGCAGGTCGGTTGAGTGGGTTGAGTGAATCAACCGCTCCTGCACCGTCGGTAATGGTTGCTATGCCCTTGGTAATTTCAAGTGGAGTAACCGGCGCAATGCCGAACCCAACGTTGTCGCGATAAGAAACCACGGTGCCGGCCGTTGATTCCGACCGCATCTTCATCAAGTTGTCAGTGAGATCAACTGCTGCCTTGTTCGACGCCCGAGTAACGATTACGCCGATATAAGCCTTAAAACGTGAACCTGCTGGAACAAAGGCAGCCCCGCCAATGGTGTTACCCAATGTCCAGGTTGGGAACTGCGTGTCAGCTGCAGCATCTGCTTCATTAAATGTCACATCAAAGGTGGGGCTAACCACGGTGCTCTGGGAGCCGGCCTCATAGACCGTGCCGTCAGGGAGCACGTCATTAATGACAACGTTTCGAGAATCGGTCGATGTGGGGAAAGTGACGTTGAGCTCGAAACAAATCCGTGATCCCTTAGCAAAAATGAAATCTTTTGCCGAATAACCAGCAGTCGGCGGTTTAACGTACGGGCCGGTTCCGCATTCATAGGGATCAGATGCTGGCTTGATCTTCTTCTCAATGCTCAAGGCTGACGTAGTCAGCCGAGCCGATGAAACGTCATAGACCGTTTGGGTTCCCGACTCACTGGTTCCCGCAATGGGCGAAGTGGTTCCGGTCAACGAAGCGTTATTGACAACCGAGTCGCCGGCAACCACCGGGTCGCCATTACTGAGGTAGTTGGCCAGCATGGCTGCTTTGAAACTAACCACGGCCACGCCATCGGCATCAACAGTCAGGTCATTAAACGTCATGGCGAAAGTGCCATCACTTTGTTGCGTGATGCTGGAGAAGGATCCACCTGTTGGGTCAGAACCGGCAACAGGATCACATGCAGGTACCGAAGCGTCAGAGAAGTTTGTTGAACTCGATAGCGGACACATGCCATCGGGCAAGGTGTCGGTCAAAACAATGGCTGACCCATCGACATACTCACTGACCCGCACGGTCAAGGTAAATGTCGCAATGCCACCAGCAGTAAAAGAGGTAGGGCTAACACTTTTTTGCATTGCGATGTCTTCAGCAGTAACGGTGTAACTACCATCGCTGGCCACCTGAGTGCTTGCGGTGGGCGCGACTGGACCGGTGTAGGTGCCTGATACGCGCGCAATATTTGTCAGCGCTTGCTCACTTGAAGTTTCTCGCGTTGAGGCGCCGGTGTTGTTATCGAGATTGGCGATCTGATCCAGGCTTGTTGGACTTGGAGCCCCACCAACAAATGTGGCCGTATTGGCTTGCAACGGGATACCTGCGCGGTACTTAATGGTCTTGACTCCACTGGCCGCGAAATTGCCGAGAGACCAGGTGACCTTGGTATAGACCCCAGCGGGATAAACCGTTGATCCCTGAGCAGGTGGATTCGTGACAGTTTCAACCCGAGTGGGCGTGGGGCAGTTAGCCGCCGGGATCACAGGGGTTGCACTCAACGATGCAGCACCGGAGTACTCAACGCCATCGCTGTTATCCACGCCACCACAGCCAAGGAATTCAAGGCCGGCAGGGATGTAATCCTCAACCAAAACTAAGTCCGTGGCATGTTCGTCATTGTTCGTGACAGTCAGCGTGTAAACGGTTGAGTGATTGTGCACTCCCCGGACTAACTCACCCTCCGGACTCGGTTCAGACTTAGCAACAGTGATGGCTGTGACTTGGGTGGTGGTCGGTGAAGTCTGCGCAGAATTAATCGTCGCACCAGCCACGGGGTCGCCAACGGCATCAAACTTAGGAACCAACCGGGGATCACTACTTGCAAAAGCCTGACTGGTCGTATCGAAAGACCAGCCCACACTCAGCGTCGCCGGATCTGGGGTTGCTTTAAAAGAAATTGCAAACGAGCTTCCAATTTGAACATCGGCCACGTTGGACCAAATCAGCGTTTGTTGACCGGTAACCGGATCGGTCACAACGGTGGGTTCGCCATCGGAGGAAGGTGAAGTACTTCCTGCCTTGTAGGTAACACCTAGCGGCAATTCAGTTCGGAAGCTGACGTTGTACTGCGTTAGCGCAAGTGGCACATTCGGGTTACTGGCTGTAAGAGTGAAGGAGGCGTCTTGACCCACGAGAACTGCTGAGGAGACTTGCTGACTTACAGAAATGCCTGGTCCAATGGCTGCGGCTGGACCAGCTCCCAGAGTTAATGAACCCGCAAGAGTGCTGAGGGTGGCAAAAGTAGCCACCCAGGCGCGACGATTCCTACGCGCAAAGGGTTTCATGAATTGTGGCCTCTCGGGGAATATCGCCAGCAAGTTCCACATAGTACCTGCCCACCTCACTGCAACCCGCAAGATTTGGGCCAAATTATGGAACTGGGTGCCAAGCGTCGTAGCGCAGGAACCCAGGACGCCAAGCAACCAGCGCCAAAACCCCCACGATGCACAAAATCCCGCCACTGACCACCGCTAAACGAACATCGAACCACTCCGCAATGGCGCCAGCTCTAAAGTCCCCGACGTAAGGGCCACCTGCGACAACGGCAATCAACACGCCTTGGAGTCGACCTCGCATGGCATCAGGTGTTGCAGCTTGCAAAATTGTGTTTCGGAATACGGCTGAGACCATGTCGGCGGCTCCTGCAACTGCAAGGAAAAGCAAACCGAGCCACCACTGATGAGTGAGGCCGAAAAGACAAATTGCTCCGCCCCACACCAGAATTGAAATCACCACTGCAAGACCTTGGCGACGAACTCGAGAAAACCATCCAGAACCAACAGCGCCGATAACGGCCCCCAGCGCTGGAGCAGTAAAAAGTAATCCGCTCAAGGAAACGTTCACCGGACCAAGACCAACGACTACTAAGCCATAAAAAGCAAGCGGAATTGATGCGAACAACACTCGTTGCATTCCAAAAGCCATCGCCACAATGTCGACATAGAAAGTCATCGAGACGTTGTCTCGCCCCTTGAGAAATTTCAAACCTTCAAGAACGGACTTGAAACCGGCCTTATGTCCGGCTGCCCCATCCGGTGGCACTGGTGGAAGCCTCCAGTAGGCATAAACAGCACCACCAAAGGAAATCGCATCCACCAGGTAGGCCCACCCAAAGCCGTAACTCTTTGCAATCGTTGCGCCGATGACAGGGCCGATGGTGAATCCAATATTCCAAGAAATTTGTGCAAGAGCATTAGCTGCTGGCAGCAGCTCAGCCCCAACAAGTCGGGGAATGATCGCCATCCGCGTTGGTTGAGCAATAGCCGACAACCAGGTTTGTCCAACGATCAGTAAGTACAGCGGCCACAAGACGCGCAGATCTGTGTAGGCAATGCCAGCAAAAATTAATGAGACGCCGGCCAAGGCTGATGTCGTCCAATAGGCCACTGCACGACGGTCACGTGCATCAGCTATTGAGCCGCCATACAAGCCACCAACAACCATCGGCACAAAAGCAACGGCGCCAACTAAGCCGGTGGCAAAGTTTGAGCGACTTATGTCAAAGATTTGCAAAATGATGACAACGGCGGTCATCTGCGTGCCGATTTGCGAAACTAATTGACTGAAAAAGATCCGACGAAAATCAACGGACACTTTCAATGGCGTTATATCCGCCAACAGGGTGGTTCGAAGGTTGCTTAGCCGGCTCACGGGCTCAATCGTTCCAGCACCCAGGCTGAAGCATCTCGTCGGTAACGCAATCGGTCATGCAGGCGGTTGTTACGTCCTTGCCAGAACTCCACCGTTGCTGGCACGACGCGAAGGCCACCCCAAAAATCAGGCCGCGGAATCGGGTCCCCTGCATACTTTTCGGCCAGCTCAGCCCACCGCCGCTCAAGTCCTTCACGCGTTATCACCTGCGATTGCTCAGAGGTTAAAGCGGCAATTTGCGAACCACGGGGACGCGCCGAGAAGTACTCAACACTTTCGGCATCGCTGACCTTTTCCACTGAGCCAACGATGACGACTTGACGTTCAATGTGATTCCACGGGAAAACCAAACTTCCCTTCGGATTTGCCGCAGCTTCTTGACCTTTGCGGGAGGTGTAATTGGTGTGCAGGACGAAGCCACGGTCATCAAAACCTTTCAACAAAACCATGCGGGCACTTGGTTGGCCATCTGCGTCAGCGGTTGCCAAGACCATCGCGTTAGGTTCTGCAATGACATCTGGGATTCCTAGAACGTGGTCAAACCAATGCTCAAATTGCGTAAAGGGATCGGCCGCCATATCTGCTTCATTGAGCGGATTGTCGGCATAGGACCTGCGCAATTTATAGAGATCGTCACCCTTCATGTATTCGTTCTACCACTTATTGCCCCTGTAAGGGGTTGCGTCACGATCCCGATTGCCGACCCGCCCCCATGTGGCCGAGCCCACACCGGTTGAATGGGACTTACGTCCATAGTTGCTGGAGAGCCAATGTCTGACTTCGTGCCCGGTCTAGAAGGTGTTGTCGCCTTCGAGACTCAAATTGCCGAACCAGACAAAGAAGGCAGCGCCCTTCGCTATCGCGGGGTTGATATTGAAGACCTCGTCGGCAAAGTCAGCTACGGCAACGTATGGGGATTGCTCGTTGACGGTGAGTTTGGGCCAGGACTGCCACCGGCCGAACCATTCCCCCTGCCGGTGCACTCCGGCGATGTTCGCGTTGATGTGCAAAGTGCTATCGCGATGTTGGCCCCTTCCTGGGGACTGAAGCAACTCCACGACATAGATGATGATCAAGCTCGCGACAACTTGGCCCGCGTTTGCGTCATGGCAATGTCCTACGTTGCTCAATCAGCACGTGGCATCGCAAAGCCGATGGTGCCACAACAAGAAATTGATCAAGCTCACACCATTGTTGAGCGATTCATGAAGCGCTGGCGCGATGATCCGGACCCAGCTCACGTTCAAGCTGTTGACTCATACTTTGTTTCGGCGGCCGAACACGGGATGAATGCATCCACCTTCACGGCCCGCGTGATCGCATCCACCGGAGCCGACGTGGCCGCGTCAATCTCTGGAGCCATCGGAGCCATGAGCGGTCCGCTTCACGGTGGCGCACCTTCTCGCGTCCTGCACATGATTGAAGGAGTCGAAGCACAAGGCGATGCGCGCACCTACGTCAAGCAACTTCTTGACAACGGCGAGCGATTGATGGGGTTTGGCCATCGCGTTTACCGGGCCGAAGACCCTCGCGCGCGTGTTTTACGCCGCACCGCCCAAGAGTTGAATGCTCCTCGCTATGAAGTTGCCGTTGCCCTTGAGCAAGCTGCGCTGACTGAACTGCGTGAACGTCGACCTGATCGGGTCCTTGAGACAAACGTTGAATTTTGGGCAGCCATTGTTTTGGACTTCGCTCAAGTGCCATCCCATATGTTCACCGCAATGTTTTCCTGTGCTCGCTTGGCTGGATGGAGCGCGCACATTCTCGAACAAAAGAAGACCGGCCGACTCGTTCGGCCATCTGCACGTTATGTCGGGCCAGGTCCACGCCTTCCGCAAGCTGTTGAAGGATGGGACCCAGCCCTGATTGCACCGAAGTACACGATCTAACTCCAACTCACTACGAAGGAAATCATGAGCGCCTCAGATATCACTATCCCTGCTGACCTGCTGCCAGTTGATGGACGCTTTGGTGCAGGTCCTTCTAAAGTGCGGCCCGAACAGGTCAGTGCACTTGCCGCCGTCGCAGGTTCCTACTTAGGAACCTCGCATCGGCAAAAGACGGTGAAGTCTCAGGTGGGGAGAGTGCGCCAAGGTCTTCGTGAATTGTTCGACCTTCCCGCCGATTACGAAGTAGTCCTGAGCAATGGTGGATCAACTGCATTTTGGGACGTAGCAACGTACGGCCTAATTCGTGATCGGGCACAGTTCCTGACCTTCGGTGAATTCGGATCTAAGTTTGCAAAGGCAACCAAAGATGCGCCATGGCTAGGCGAGCCCACTGTTATTAACGCTGAGCCAGGCAGCGCACCACAATTTAAGGCTGAGGCTGGCATCGACTTTTATGGATCGCCTCACAACGAGACTTCAACCGGTGTTGCCATCACTCCTACCCGAGTCAGCGGCGCCGATGCTGATGCGCTGATGGCCTTTGATGCCACCAGCGGTGCAGGTGGACTCATGGTTGACCCAACTCAGTTTGACGTTTACTACTTCGCGCCGCAAAAGTGCTTTGCTTCCGATGGCGGAATTTGGTTTGCACTGATGAGCCCCAAAGCCATCGAGCGAGCGGCGGAAATTTCAGCCAGTGGCCGTCATATCCCCGCCTTCCTTGACCTATCAACAGCGATTGAAAATTCTCGAGCTGACCAGACCTACAACACTCCTGCGTTGGCAACCATCTACATGATGGCTGAGCAAATTGACTGGTTCAACGCCAACGGCGGGCTGTCCTGGTGCAACGCGCGGACCGCGGAATCGTCTAACCACTTGTACTCCTGGGCCGAAAGCAACCCCATCACCACTGCTTACGTCAGCGATCCAAGCCTGCGATCACAGGTCATCGGCACCATTGACTTCAACGACTCGGTTGACGCCGCTGAGGTTGCCAAGGTCCTTCGGGCCAACGGCATCGTGGACACCGAGCCCTACCGCAAACTGGGCCGAAACCAGCTTCGAGTGGCCATGTTCCCTGCCGTAGAGCCGGACGATGTCCGAGCCCTGACCGCCTGCATTGATTACGTCTTGGAAAAGCTCTCCTGATCTGACCTTTTGGGGTGGCGCTCACGCCCCTAAACCGGACACAATCAGTCCTTCAGCCTCGCCGATCAGGAGTTGCAATGACGGAGCAAATCTCACAAGGCAGCCCGCTACCTTCTGCCATGCCATCGGCTGCCGCGCTAGAGGCGGTGCGCGCCATGATGAGTTCTGCATCCACGCAGGCACCTGCACCAACGGAACCGATTGCACAACCAACGCCAACTCCGATGGCTGCGCCGATCCCGCCGGCAGCTACCCAAGCTCCAACGCAACTTCCACCACCTGCACCCGAAACACAGTTGCCTCCACCGGTGCCAGCAACACAATTACCGCCGCCAATTCCAACTGAGGTTGAGCCCACTCCCCTAGCTGCAGCAGTGGCGGTAAGCCAAGCACCTCCTGCGCCGCAAGCCCCTGCTGCACCGACGCCTGACCCGGCTGCTGCCCCGTTTGTTGCGCCCATCGAGCAGATAAGCCCGGCCGCACCAGCACCGCTGTATGACGAAATCGTTCATGAACATGAGATCCAAGAAATTCCCTGGACGGGTCCCTACGACTCCATTCGCGATTACATCAAGGCGATGGAAGCAACCGGCAATTTAGTTCATGTTCCGGAAATGGATCAGGACGAATACGAAACCACCGCATTTGTCTACCGCTCCATCGAGCGTCTTGGATACTGGAAAGCTCCTGCACTCCTAGTTGATCGCGTCAAGATTGATGGCCAGTGGGTGGAAGGACCGCTTTTGGCCAACGCCTACGGTCCTTGGGCGGCAGAAGCGCTGTGCCTTGGTGTCCCGATGGACGAAATCAATGACAACCACGAGCAGATGTACCGAAAGACCCTTGATCTGATTGAAAAGAAGATGGGCTTTGGTGGGTTGCCCAAGGTTGAGCCAGAGGTCGTTGACGCTTCCGTTGCGCCGGTCAAAGAAATCATTCTTACCGGTGATGACATCGACTTGACCAAGTTTGCGTTTATTCAAACCAACCCAGCCGATGCTGGCCGCTATATGACGACCGGCTCGGTGATGATGATTGATCCCGAACTAGGTAAAAACACCGGCACCTACCGTTGCCAAATCAAGGGTCCGCGCCAAATTGGCGTCAACCCTGAGCCAAACCAAGATGGCTGGCGAATGATCATGGCCGCTCGCAAACGTGGCGAAAAGTCATTGAAGTGTTCAATCGTGATGGGAGCTGACCCGCTTGTCTTCACCGCATCATCGACCAAACTTGGTGGACCATTTGGTGGTGACGAAATCGCACTTGCTGGTGGACTTCGCGGAAAAGCAGTTCAGGTAGTTAAGAGTGAGCACAGCGACATCATGGTTCCAGCAAACGCCGAAATGATTATTGAAGGTGAAATCCCGCTCGACCAGATGTTGCCCGAAGGTCCATTCGCTGAGCTCTACGGCTACCTAGGCCGAGCCAAAGAAGAAAACTTCTTCATGAACGTAACTGCTGTTACGCACCGACCAAAGCCAATCATTGTCAATGCCTACACCGGAATCGCGCGTGCTTACTGCACGGCGCCGGTTGAAGCAGGATTCCGCGCCCAGTTCCGCCGTTCAGTGCCGGGCTTTTTGAACATGCACCTGCTGCTGCAAGCACTAGGCGTTTACATCGTGCA
Source organism: uncultured Actinomycetes bacterium (assembly GCA_903920865.1). Taxonomy (GTDB): domain Bacteria; phylum Actinomycetota; class Actinomycetes; order UBA12327; family UBA12327; genus AcAMD-2. The sequence continues at coordinate 10,981 of CAIXNN010000003.1, read as the reverse complement.
AATTAACAAGACATCACCGGGCCAAGGCATCTCAGCTGGTCTTGCCGCATCATCGGCATCTGGTTTAGCCAAGGTGGTCATCGTTGTTGATAAGGATGTCAACATCTACCGGCTAGATGACGTGATGGCATCCCTTGGTTCCCGCTGGCAACCTGTACCAGGAACTGTCTTGATTCCGCAAAGCCAAGGCGTTCCACTTGACCCATCGGCCCCAAAGCGCGGGCTCACCTCACGAGTGATCATTGATGCAACTCGACAACTTGCCATTGAAGGTGGGCCGGAATCGCTCTCACCTGTCTCGCGTGAGCTACTCGAAGAGCTAGCGCCGAACGCTTTTCCAAACATTGATGCGAAGTGGGACACCTACTTCACCAACGACAACGAGGCATAACTGTGCAGTACACCCAACTTGGCCGTAGCGGCCTTAAAGTTTCACGCCTCATTCTGGGAACTATGAATATTGGTTGGACAACTCCAGCTGATGAAGGCAAGAAGATGCTTGACCGCGGACTTGAACTTGGAATCAATGTTCTTGACACCGCAAACATCTACGGCGGACCCAGCGGAGCGGGTGCAACAGAGACGATCATTGGCCAATGGTTTGCCCAAGGTGGCGATCGACGGGACAAGACCGTGCTTGCAACCAAGGTGTACAACGTCATGGCCCCGTTTGGCTCACCTGAACCTTGGCCTAATGAAGCTCGGCTTTCTGCGTTACATATTCGCAAAGCCTGCGATGCATCCCTCAAGCGTTTGCAAACTGATTACATTGACCTCTACCAAATGCACCACGTTGATCGAAACACTCCGTGGGAAGAAATCTGGGAAGCATTTTCCGTTCTTCGCCAACAAGGCAAGGTCGTCTACTTCGGATCCTCAAACTTTGCCGGCTGGCACATTGCCGAAGCACAAGCCGCGGCCAAGGAGCTGGGCATGCTCGGGCTAGTCAGCGAGCAATCGATGTACAGCCTGCTGCGTCGCACAGTCGAACTTGAGGTCCTACCCGCGTCAATCAAGTATGGAGTCGGGGTTATCCCGTGGTCGCCGTTGACAGGTGGGCTACTCGGTGGCGTCCTTCGCAAGGAAAAGGAAGGTCGCTCGGCCGGACCGATGACCGCAGCTGGGCTCAAACTCTATGGTGACCAACTTGCAGCCTACGAATCGTTCTGCGATGAGCTCGGACACGATCCCGCGGACGTAGCTCTAGCTTGGCTACTGCACCAACCAGGAGTCAGCGCGCCCATCATCGGACCACGAACGGTTGCCCAATTGGAAAACTCACTGCGGGCGTTGGACATCTGTTTGGACGAAGCTTCGTTGACTCGTCTGGATGAGATTTTCCCAGGTCCGGGTGGAGCGCCTGAGGACGGAAAGCGTAAGAAGCACTACGCCCCAGAAGCCTACGCTTGGTGATCAGTTTCTTATCAAGGTAAGAACAACCACTGCGGCAATCATCAAAACGAGTGCACCAACGGTGATGATTCGGCGAGATCGGGAAGTCACTACCCCAGCGTAGCCGTCAAACCTGCAGGTAGAAATGTGCCACGAAACGATGTCGTGCGCATTACAGTCATTGATATGTCCAGCCACGTCGATGTTGATGCCGTTAGGCCAGTTGTGGTCGGGACCATTGTGTGGCTAGTAGCTGCGCTGATTGAAGCAACTCAAGTCTTGGGGTGGTCAAATGATCGCCACATCTGGCGACTTGGAATCTGTCTTGCTGGTGCCGCCCTAGGGCTACTGGGCACGCTTGTGGTGATCCGGCGCAAGAGGCGACTAAATCAGGAGTGACCTAACTCTTCACTTGGCGAGGAATCCTCGTTCGCCGGCAACTCTTGGCTAGGTCGCACCTCAACGAGCTCATAACTTTCTTCATCAATGATCAAAGCATCCGGGGCTTGCGAGATCGGTTGAACTTCTGCCTGCGAGTGAGCACCGCAGCCATAGTCCAACGACACAACATGGCCATCACTTGGCGCAATCGCATTCGCACACACACCAAATGCCTGTCGCATTGCTCCACCAATGGGAACCAAGAACCCGCACGTGGTGCAACGGGCTGGGGCGGCTTGAGCCATCGCAGAACGGGGACCAAAATCTGAGGTGTACCAACGCTCGGCGGCTGCTTCACGACCATCAACGCTTAAAACTCGCTCACGCCCAAGTCCTACTTCCCAGCCGGGTGGATTGAGTGGATCGGTTAACTCCTCAGGCAAAGTCAGATCGGCTCCGGTGTAGCCAGGAACTAAACGCGGGTCATCTTCTCGCGTGGGCAAGACATCGCCGATTCCTAGATCGCCGGGCTCAATTCGCTCACTCCACGGAACCCAGGCCGGTGGCAAGATTGCATCTTCACTAGGGAGCAACACCACCTCGTCTAGGGTTGCGCCTTTAGTGCCGGGCGCGTGCGAGAGCGTTACCGCCCAACGCCAACCTTTGTAGGCGAAATTTAAGCAAGCAAAGTAGTGGGTAACAACGTGATCGCCTTCGGCGATAAATCCTTCGTGAGCTCCAACTCGATCACTACCCTCAACGCCTTGGGCGGCCAGCACCGCCACCTTGATGGCATTGCCATCAATCAGGGCTGGATCGGCTTTGTGGGTTTGGGTCTTGGTCACGCCCCTACGCTACCGGCCTGCCACCTGCGAGTCTGCCGATGGGATGGCTCTAAGTTGGGTCTGTGCGAGTTTTATTGATCTGTGCCGTCCCTGAGGAAGCGCGCGCCACCGTGCGCCGGCTTGGCCCGACTCGCAAGGTTGCCATCGGCCCCTACCCCAATTGCGTCACTAGCAGTAGCGCAACAGGTGCAATGTCATTTACCGCCATTTCCGCTGGCTTTGGTGAGGCAGCAGCGGCGACGGCAACCGCAACCGCGTTGAGCGTGGACCCGAGCATTGATTTAGTCATTAACACTGGCATCGCTGGTGGATTTGCACCACGCATTGGGGTCGGTCAGGTCGTTATTGCTGATCACATCTTGGCGGCTGATTTAGGTGCCGAAGACCCCGGATCTCCCGGAGCCAGAGTTCGGCTTTCGGCAATGGGTTACGAAGGTGGAGAAATCGAGTGCGACGCCACACTTGTGCGTCGAGCTGCAGCCATCACTCATGCACGGGTTGGCATGATCTTGACTGTCAGCACCATCACCGCCAGCCAAGCGCGCCTGAACGACTTCATTCAAAGACATCCCCAAGCTCTAGCCGAAGCGATGGAAGGCCACGGGGTCGCTGTTGCAGCTACGGCGCATGGCAAAGCATTTTTAGAACTTCGCGCGATTTCTAATCCAGTCGGAGTACGCGATATCGGCTCATGGTCCATGGATGAAGCACTTGTTGCCCTCAGCGATGCGGTTTACGCCCTCTTAAATTCGCCGGACTCACATCGATTGTTGCAATCATGAGCCTAAAAATTGCACACTCACCGTGTCCCAATGACACCTTCATATTTCATGCCTGGTCACACGGACTTATCAGCGGAGCACCTGAGCTCGATGTGACCTTTGCGGACATTCACCTGACGAGTAAGTGGGTTAGCGAATCAACCTATGACTTGCTCAAAATTTCATCAGCAGCACTACCGATCGCGCAAGCGGCCGGTTACCAACTCGTTCCCGCTGGCGGCGCTGTGGGTCATAACAACGGTCCGTTGCTACTTTCGCGCTCTGCGGCAACCACACCTGCTGATCTGATTGGTGCTTCGCTCGCAATACCCTCACTTAATTCCACCGCCTACCGACTGGCTAGAAAATGGTTGGCTGAGAATCTGCCGGAAGGTTTTGGTAAAGTCACCGAAGTTGTTTTCAGCGACATCATGCCCGCGATTGTCAAGGGTGATTTCGATGCCGGCCTGGTTATCCATGAAGCACGCTTTACCTACCCGCGGTATGGACTGCACCAAATTGTTGATCTGGGCCAGTGGTGGGAGGCAAAGACGGGTCTGCCGGTTCCCCTTGGCGCGATCGTGGCACGCGATGATGTCGTCGAGCGCTATGGAATCCAAACGCTGGCCCAGTGGTGTGCTGATTCAGTCAACTACGCGTGGAAACATCCTGAGGCATCTCGAAGTTACGTTGCAGAAAACGCAGACGACATGGACGAGGATGTTCAACGAGCTCACATTGACCTGTACGTGAATGAATTCAGTGCTGACCTTGGCCCAGAAGGACGTGCCGCGTTTGATGCGCTGTTAGCCAACTAGTCCAAGTCGTCAGCAACGCCCCGAAGCAAGGAAGCAATCTTGCCTGCCTGGGATGAGGTTGGTCGCTTGCCATGACGCAGGCCATTGCCCAAGCCATCAAGCAGTTTGATCAAGTCTTCGATAATGACCGCAAGGTCATCAGGGCTTTTGCGCGAGCCAGCAGCAACTGATGGCAACGGGTCAAGAATGCGAACCGAGAGCGCCTGCTCTCCTCTTCGGCCTTCGGCTACTCCAAACTCCAATTTGGTACCAGGCTTAATGGTGCTCACCCCTGCGGGCAGCGCAGATTCATGCAGAAAGACATCGCCACCATCATCGTTGGCAATAAAACCGAAGCCCTTTTCTTGGTCGTACCACTTGACCTTGCCGGTTGGCATAACACCCTCTGCCTCTCGCATCTGCACGAAACTCAACATCAACTTCTCAAGAATACCGCCTGCACTGTGATTGGCGAAACCATACGGTCAATCAACCCAGTTTAGGCCCTAAAGATTACTCAAGCACCCTGCTTGGGTGGGTTATATTGACAAGTATGCAGAGCAAGGACGCTGAGACTAGTTACGTCAGCCTCTTCTTTGATCTTGCACTGGTACTTGTGGTTACGAACCTCTCCAACTTGCTAGCCCACACGCCTAACCTGCGCTACCTACTCATCACCTTTGCTATCGCCGTTCCTATTTGGTGGGCATGGGTTGGATTTACTTTCTACACAGCCCGCTATTCACAAAGACACACCAGCACCTCGGTCCTCCTAGTTGTGGCCACCTTGTTTGCAACCTCACTGGCCACCACATTGGACTCATCCTGGTCGCTGCGCCTGCGCGTTTTCTTTATCAGTTATGCCGGCCTTCGCTAGTGCCTTGTCGCAATGTACGTGTTTGCAGCCAGACGAACCTCAAGTCCGCTCGCCTGGTTTTACGTCAAAGGATTCGGTGCTGCGGCAGCCATCTCTACCGTTTCAATTTTTCTCCCCAAACCATGGTGCTTTTTAGCCTTTCTCGTTGGGCTGATCACTTCCATTGCATTGCCGGTGATTGCTGGAAAGCGCCAATTACTGTCAAATGCTCGGATCAATCCGCTGCAATTCCCCCATCGATTTGGTCTGATCTTCATGATCGGCTTAGGAACGGCGCTGTTCTGCGTGGGTGAGGCGATCGCTGATTCAAAGGACAGTGCTCAATCCCTCACGCTCGGGACTTTATATTTCGCGCTCATCACAGCCGTCTTTTGGAGATTTTATGCACCACTGGGTAAAGAAATCGAACAAGAAGAAGTTTTTACTGCCCTCTCCGGTCCGCAGGGTGGCAGGCTGGCTAGGGATCTTTTTAGTTACGGCCAATTCCCAGGATTTCTTGGTGTGGTCCTTTTAGCTGCATCGGTCAAAGTTTTAATCTCAGAACATGACCCCACCTTGAACCCCACGATTTCGCTCATCCTCGCTCTAGGCCTGATGTGTGTGATGGTGTCCATTCTCGCCATTGACATCACGCTGTGGGCAAGCAAATCTGGTTGGAAACAAGCGTGGATTATTCCAGCCATTGGGCTAGCTGTTTTTGTTTTCAATAACACCCCGGTCATACTGCTGTTGACTCTGACGATCATTACCTTCGGCTCCGGGGCCCAAGGCGCAATCATGCGAGGCAACATCCTCCGGAATAGCCAAGAGGTGAGCCCAGCGCCCTAGCGGGAGCGCGACTAGGCACGGGGCGGGCCGGTCGCGTAAGGTAGTGCGGATGTCTAACCTCACGACCGCCACCGATACGCAGGCAACCCAGGCTCGTCCTCGCAGCCTTGCCGACGACCTGCGCCGACGTGATGACCAAGCCTTAACCCAATTACTTAAGAATCGTCCCGATTTGGTCAATCCAGTGCCGGCCGATCTGCGAGCTCTGGCAGCTCGGGCTACCGGTGCACCGTCTATGACTCGAGCCCTTGATCTGTTCAACGCGTTTGGTATCGCGGTGGCCTGCCTTGCCGCGCGCATCGAAGATCCGATCACCCTGGCTGACCTGCAAACTGCCGTCCGCGAAAAAGCACCGGAGAGCCCAAGCGAACTAGTAGAGGAAATCTTCAATCAGCTATTCGACCTGGGGCTGACCTGGGGATTGCCTTCGAGTATCGCCATGGTTCGCGGGTGTCGAGACATTCTGGTGGCACACACTGATGATTTTGTTGACGCTGGGCTTGCTCATCCGAGCATTGGCTTGGCTGCTGATGCCGTTGCGCGCGATGGACAACACATTGCAACCTCAGCCGCACAAAATGCACTGGAGTTTGTTCGTCTCACTGAAGCCCTATGTCGCCTTTGGACCACCGAACCTCCCAATGGCCTAAAAACTGGTGGCCTGAGCGCGAGAGACCTGGCTCGGGCTGCTGATCAACTCGACGTTGACGTTGATACTGCGGCCTTGATTATTGAAACCGCATACGCAGCTGGATTGATTGCCAACGACGGTGCCAGCGATTCTGTTTTCACCGCGACTACCAACTTTGACGAGTGGGAACAGTGCGATGTTGGCACTCGATGGGCCCTTTTGGCTCGTTCCTGGCTTCTCAACGACCGGGTACCAGGTCTTGTTGGTGAACGCGATGCAAAAGAAAATAAATTGACCGCGCTCTCGGTGGATTTGGAGCGAAGCTTCGCCTTGAAACTTCGTCTGGCCATCATTCGTGAACTTGCAAGCCTTCCACCTAACACATCGGTGGGCGACTCAACAATTATTGAAAGGCTCGACTGGCGCCGACCACGAAAGGTCGATCCGCGCAAACATGAGTTTGTGCTCTGGACTACCCGTGAGGCAGCAACACTTGGTGTCACAGGTCTTGGCGCACTGGCTCCCCATGGATTTGATTTGATTAACAATCTTGTCCCAGCAGATGACGACATCGTGGTGACAACTCTGAGCCAACATTTGCCAGAGCCGGTGGATCACGTGATCTTGCAACCGGACCTGACAGCTATTGCTCCTGGACCACTCAGGCCTGAACTTGCTAAAGAAATTGCCACGATGGCCGATGTGGAGTCAACAGGTGGAGCCACGGTGTTCCGCTTCAGCGAGCAGAGTCTGCGACGAGCCTTTGACTTAGGTCAAGAAGCTAGCGAAATCCTTGACTTCTTAACCAAACTTTCTCGCACGCCCATTCCGCAACCGCTGGAGTATGCGATCGCCGATCTGGCCAAACGCCATGGTCAACTCAGGATCGGCAATGCCGCCTGTTACATCCGATGCGACGATCTGGCCCTGCTTGATTCAGTCATGGCAGCTAGCGAAGCACAACCCTTGCATCTGCGGCGTATCGCACCATCAGTTGTGGTCACCTCAGCAGCACCAGCAAGTGTGATTGCTCGCTTGCATGCAATCGGCTTGACCCCCACCGCGGAGGGCCCCGACGGCGGAATGGTTATCACTCGGGGAAATTCACGTCAACCAACAGCACACCGCCCCCAACCACACCTGCGTGACGAAGGCGCCCCAAGTCAGCGACTGCTTGCCGCGGCAGTCAAAGCACTTCGCGGTGGTGAAGACAACACCGAACGTGCACTTGAAAGCAGCAGCGAACCCTCACGACCTCTTCCACCGCGTTCGGCTCCGTCAAAAACACTGGGGATATTGCGCGAAGCAATTGAAGAGGGGGTGGCGTTACGGATCGGTTATGCCAGTAGCAATGGCACCACGGTTGAACACATGATTGATCCAGTGCGGGTTAACGCTGGACAAGTTACTGCCTACGACCATCGCGGTGGTGATGTGCGTACCTTCACCGTAAGCAGAATTACTGGTGTTGAAGCCCTTCCCGCAATTCCAGAGCAGGTGCAGCCATGACCGAAGGACCGCTGATCGTCCAAAGTGATAAGACTTTGCTGCTTGACATTGACAATCCACTCTCCGGTGAGTGCCGGCATGCCATAGCTCCCTTTGCCGAACTCGAGCGCGCACCAGAACACATCCACACCTATCGCATTACTCCGTTAGGACTATGGAATGCACGAGCCGCGGGGCACGATGCAGAACAAGTGATCGACACCTTGCTCAAGTACTCCCGATACTCCGTTCCGCACGCCTTACTCATCGATATTGCTGACACCATGGGGCGCTACGGACGCCTGCGCTTACTCAAGCACCCGGCCCACGGCTTAGTCCTTGAATCAAGTGACCGTGCAGTTCTTGAAGAGGTCCTTCGGGCCAAGAAGATCGCACCCCTGGTGGGCATGCGACTTGATGAGGACAGCGTCGTCGTTCACCCCAGTGCGCGCGGCCAAATCAAACAAACCTTGCTCAAACTCGGTTGGCCTGCTGAAGACCTAGCTGGTTACGTAGATGGCCAATCGCATCCCATTGAACTTGTCCAAGACGATTGGGACTTGCGCAATTATCAACGTGAAGCAGCCGAAAACTTTGCTAGCGGGGGTAGCGGAGTAGTCGTACTTCCCTGTGGCGCTGGCAAGACCATCGTGGGTGCTGCAGCCATGGCCATGACCAAAGCAACGACCCTGATTCTTGTCACCAACACGGTCTCGGTTCACCAATGGCGTCGAGAGCTTCTCAAGCGAACGACGTTGACCGAAGAGGAAATCGGCGAATACTCCGGAGCAAAAAAGGAAATTCGCCCTGTAACTATTGCCACCTACCAGGTTCTGACCACCAGAAAGAATGGTGTGTATGCGCACCTTGACCTTTTTGATGAGCACGACTGGGGCCTGATCATGTATGACGAAGTCCATCTCCTTCCAGCACCGATCTTTCGCTTCACGGCTGATATTCAATCCAAGCGCAGGCTTGGCTTGACCGCGACCTTGGTCCGCGAAGATGGTCGCGAGGGTGATGTCTTCTCGCTCATTGGCCCAAAGCGCTATGACGCACCGTGGAAAGACATCGAAGCTCAGGGCTACATCGCTCCTGCCGATTGTGTGGAAGTGCGAGTAACCCTGCCAGAGCACGAGCGCATTGTGTACGCAACTGCTGAACGTGAAGAGCGCTACCGACTGGCAGCAACCACCGCCCTTAAGGAAAAGGTCGTCAAAGCACTAGTCGATCAGCACGCAGATGATCATGTATTGGTCATCGGTCAGTATTTAGATCAGTTAGACAATCTCAGCGAGGCACTCGGCGCACCGGTGATCAATGGCGCCACACCCGTGAAAGAGCGCGAGCGACTCTACGAAGCATTCCGAACCGGCGAACTACCCTGCTTAGTGGTGTCCAAGGTTGCTAACTTCTCGATCGACTTGCCAGAGGCCAACGTCGCAATTCAGGTTTCTGGTTCCTTTGGGTCTCGACAAGAAGAAGCACAGCGTTTGGGCCGGATTTTGCGCCCCAAGGCAGACGGTCGTGGTGCGCGCTTTTATACCGTGGTTTCTCGCGATACCGTTGATGCAGACTTTGCCGCCCACCGGCAAAGATTCCTTGCAGAACAAGGTTACGCCTACCGCATCATTGACGCCGATGATGTTTTGAGCCCGAAAGCCGAGTAGATGTCTGATCTGACAACGGCCACCCCACTGGGTCAACGAATACTTGAGTGGACACACACCACACGCAACGTTGAACACTTGCTCTACGGAGCGATCACTATTGAGGCAGTCATCATCGGTGTTCGCTACGAGAAAATCGTCACAACGCCCTTGGCACTTTCGGTTGCTGTTTGGGAAGCCTGCCTAGGACTGTCCGTGGCATTCTTCTTCGCCTTCGCCCTGTCCCGACGACTAGCCTCGCCCCACGCGCTGCCCTTTGGGACCTACCTACGATTCCTGCCCGTGATCTTGCCACTAATCCTGGTCGGCATCGCTGCTTCGCTGGGTGAAGTTATCGGGGACAAAATCAGCCCCCAGATAGATTCGGTCACCCATGGCGCTGACTTTGGAATCATTGTCCTGTGTGCCGTTGTCACCTGGTTGGCTGCCTTAGCGCACGAGCTCACTCGCGCCCGCCAGCTCGCACTGGTTGCCATCGTCGTAGCGTTTATGACTTTCGTTGCAGAGCTGAAGTCCTTGCTGGGTCATTAACTTCGCAATAGTGAAAAAGCAAAGTCTCTAGAACCCTCCACGTCGCGAAGAGCTCCCCACAGCAGCCCCATATTTTCCAACAATGCAGCCTTCGAAATATCCCCGATATCCACCGCATCGAGTCCTAAATCAGTTGCAAGATTCATCGCTAGGGCCTTGGCCTGCGTTTGGTTGCCGCACACTGGCATAAAGGGTTTCCCACCGGGGAACTGAGGTTTATTCATATGTTCAAATCCGATGACGTTAAAGCATTTGACGACATGAGCCTGTGGGGCAAGGAATTGAACGAACTCGCCCCCGCTGGCAAAGTCAGCGCCGTTGTAACCAGCTGGCCAGCCTCGACCAAATGGATTTGTTGCGTCAATGAGAACTTGACCTGTCTCAAGGCCAAGTTGGGGAACGACGTCGCCAGTTGCCATAAACGGAGTTGACAAGATCACGTAATCACTGCCCACCGCGCAACGCTGAAGACCGACCTCCTGGGCGAGCTCTGGTTGTCTACGCGCAAAGCGCACCGACTTGCCCAGGACTTCCAGCCCTTGAGCCAACGAGCGCCCCACTTGACCAGCGCCAACAATGGTGATCATCACAACAACTCCTAGTAGGTTGAGCAAATGGGTAAGCACCAGGCGCTTGAGATTTCTGGCAACTTGCCCTCTGGTCTGAGCGAAATACTGTTGGAACGCTACCGTGAACCCCATCGCAGGTATCACAACGTGAGCCACTTAGCCGCAGTATTGGCAGCCCTGGAAGTTTTAGGAGCTGACAGTGACAATCAAG
>CAIXNN010000002.1 GCA_903920865.1 uncultured Actinomycetes bacterium | reverse complement strand
GTTGGGCTAGCCGGACGAGTGCAAAGTTGGGTCGTTGGGCCTGGACTTGGAACCAGCGAACTATCAGCTTCTCTGGTTGACGTAGTTTTGGATTCCGAAGTTCCCGTTCTTCTTGACGCAGATGCCCTCACAATTTTGGCTCGTAGTGAAAATCTGCGACAAAAAGTTCGTCAGCGCCCCTTTGCCACTGTGCTTACTCCCCACGCTGGTGAGCTTGCTCGGTTACTCGATGTTGAACGCGATCTCATTGAAGCTCGTCCCTACCACTTTGTTAAGCAGGCCGCGGTTGCCTTTAACTGCTGTGTACTACTTAAGGGATCTATTACTTTGGTTGCTGAACCCACAGGTGCTGTTCGAGCCAATCCCACCGGCACAGCCTGGCTCGGAACTGCAGGTAGTGGCGATGTCCTCAGCGGACTAGCTGGGACCTACCTGTCTGCAGGCTGCAGCGCCCTAGATGCCGGTTCAGTTGCCGCATTTGTCCATGGTGTCGCCGGACAGGTGCTCAGTCACGGTGAGGTCTCGCCCTTGCGTTCTCGTGAACTGGCCGATGCTCTGCCCCAAGCTGTGGCTGCTTTGCGTGAGTCAAGTGTGTGAGCGTAGCCGGCAGTGACAAGATAAATCCGTGACGGAGCGAGCGCGAGCCCAGATTGATCTGGACGCATTGCGCGCAAATGTGGGCGTACTCCATGAGGCAGCGCCAACGGCAGCCCTTTTGGCTGTGGTCAAAGCCGATGCTTATGGTCATGGATTGGTTGAGTGTTCCAAGGCTGCAGTCAGCGCGGGAGCTTCCTATCTGGGGGTGGCCCTGGCCCAAGAGGCAATCGCATTGCGGCAGGCTTCAATTACTACTCCGATATTGGCATGGCTACTTCAAACAGACTCCGTCGATGAATGGGTCGAATTGGTCTTGGCTGATGTTGAAGTGTCGGTCTCAAGTGTTCGCGGATTGCGGAAAGCCATTGAGGCAGCAACTCAAACGGGAACCACTGCTCGCATTCACTTAAAAGTGGACACGGGAATGGGCCGGGCCGGCGCAAGTTTGCAAGCGTGGGAAGGGCTCCTTCGCGATAGCGCTCAAGCCGTTGCCGAACAGAGCATTGAAGTAGTTGGCGTATGGACCCACTTGGCTTTCGCTGACCAACCCGAAAATCCCATCGTGGAACACCAGCTCGAGGTGTTTAATCAAGCACTTGGGCAGGCCGAATCACTAGGAATCAAACCGGCTTTGCGGCACGTTGCCAACAGTGCGGCCACGTTCAAGACTCCCAAGGCCCATTTCGACATGGTGCGACCAGGAATTGCGGTCTATGGACTCTCGCCTGGTGTTGGCGTTGGAACCAGTCAAGAGCTCGGCATCCGTCCGGTGATGACTTTTAGCGCCAACGTCATTCAGGTCAAAGAGCTGCCAGCCGGCCACGGAGTTTCCTACGGACATGAGTACGTCACCACCACTGACACCAGCGTTGCATTGCTCCCGGTTGGCTATGCCGATGGTGTTCCACTTGCTGGTTCAAACGTTGGGCCGATCTTTATTGGTTCGCGCGCGCGTACGATCGCAGGTCGCGTCTGTATGGATCAAGTCGTGGTCGACATCGGGACAGATCAGGTAGTCGAAGGCGATGAGGCGATCTTCTTCGGGCCTGGTGATTCCGGTGAACCCACTGCCGATGACTGGGCTAGCGCGGCCAACACCATTGGCTATGAAATTGTCACGCGCATCGGGCCTCGGGTGCCGCGGATCTTTAGCGGCGGCGGTACGTGAGTTCAGCCGTAGTTGCTTCGGCCTGTTCAACGTTGTCCGAATTGGTTTTGGCGGCGCAGGCATGCACGGCGTGTGCAGATTTGGCGAGTACTCGAAATCGGGTCGTGGTGGGCCATCACCCTCAACGCGCATCTTTGTTAGTGGTAGGTGAGGCACCGGGAGCTTTAGAAGATGAAACCGGAGAACCCTTCGTTGGAAAGTCGGGGCAACTGCTTGATTCGGTCTTTGAAAGCGCGGGTTTGACCAGGGCCACCATTGCTATCACTTCTGTGG
>CAIXNN010000001.1 GCA_903920865.1 uncultured Actinomycetes bacterium | reverse complement strand
CTGGTACTAACCCGATCACTTACACCTCGAGCAGTTTCTCGTGGACTTCTGCCGCTGTTGCTCCTTCGGGTACGCGCACGATCAGTGGTGCGGACAAGGCCGGTAACTCCACGAACGCCACCGCAATTTCCTTTGTTGCTGACGCTTCGGCTCCTACCGGTGGTGCGTTGACGGTGGCTTCGACTCCGGGTACTGCTCTTGGTGCCACGGTGGTTACGAAGTCTGGTTTGTTCTCAGGTTCTTACACGAACTTCTCAGCTGATGCTGGTTCTGGTTTTGCCTCGTCTGTGTTGGTGCGTGAGACGGCCACGTTGACCTCTGGTGCGTGTGGCAGCTTTGGTAACTCCTCAACGATCACCAGTATTTCGGAGTCGGCTTTGAGCTCTGGTTGTTACCGCTACACCTTGACCGGTACGGACAACGTGGGTAACACCTCAGTGCTTAGCACCACAGTCCAGGTCGATGTCACTGCACCTACAGTTGTGGTTACCGAAAATGGTGTGAACTCGGTGCAGTCTGGTTCCACGATTTACTACCGTGGCGACCTGGCCACTTCCACGGTGCTTAGTGCCGCGGTTACCGATGCTGCTTCTGGTGCTGCTTCGGCCACGTTCCCAACTATTGCCACCACGGGTTGGACGCACAACAACGAGATCGTGACGTCGCCTGCTTCGACCTCGGGCACGACTAAGACGTACAACTCCTCGAACTTCTCCTGGACTGCAAACCCATCCAACCCGGGTTCTTACACCGTCACCGGTACTGATGCTGCTGGTAACACTGGCACCAGTGCGGTGACCTTCACCTCCGACACCACCGGCCCCACCGGCGGATCCTTGACAGCTGCCGGCACCAGCGCGACCAGTTCCGGCGCCGTCACAACTGCTTCAGGTGCTTACACCGTCTCTCGCACCGCCTTTAGTACCGATGCCGGATCTGGGCTCGCTTTGACCTCGTCCGGATTGATCAGCCGTGAGGTGTCGACAACTGGTGCATGTACTGATTGGAACGGTGCTACAACGGCAGCGTCTTGGAGCGAAACCGCCGGTGGAACTTTGACCGCGGACCGTTGCTACCGCTACACCCTGACTGGTATCGACAACCTGGGTAACACGTCGGTCTTGAAGATCACGGTCGCTTACCTCGACGCCACGGTGCCGACTCAAACATTGACCGCCGCTTCGGCAACCAATGCTGTGGTCAGCGGAACCACGATCTTCTACAAGAGCACCTCATCTGGGTCGGTTACTTTGGCTGACGCAGTTACTGATGGTGCCTCTGGCCCGCAAAAGGTCACCTTCCCAGCTATTGGTACGACGGGTTGGACCCACAATGCGGAAACGGTTACGGCTAGTACGGGTGTGCTACCAACGAAGACGTACACCTCAAGTGCTTACACCTGGACTGCGAACCCGACGAACCCAACAACAGCTGCTAATCGCACGATTACCGCTTTTGACACCGCGAATAACTCTGGTGCAGTAACGCTGACCTTTACCCCTGATGTCACCGCACCGACCGGTGGTTCGATCACGGTGAACAACACGGCCAGTTTGACCGGTGCAGGATCAACGGCTTATGCCCCGAACACGTTCACCGGTTCGGTCGTGAACTTCTCCGATGCCGGTGTGGGTATGGACACCAACGTGATCACCCGCGCAACGGCAACCCTGACCGGAACAACGTGTGGCACTTTCGGTACTGCAGCGGTTGTTCCCACCATCAGTGAATCCGGAAGTGGCGGATGCTTCCAGTACGTGCTCACCGGAAGGGACCTGCTTGGAAATGCTGCAACCTCCACGGTCACTGTGAAGGTCGATGATTCAGCTCCGACGATGGTGGTGACATCTACCGGCACAAACACTTCCCGCCAAGGCGCCGTCACGTACTACAAGTCCAACACCAGCGGATCGTTGACCTTGAGTGCTGCTGTTACTGACGTCAACCAGGGACCCGCATCTGCCACGTTCCCTGACATCTCGACCAATGGTTGGACGCACCCTGCACAAACGGTCAGCTCCGGAACGGTTTCTGGCACGACAACGACGTATGACTCAAGCACCTTTACCTGGACTGCAAACCCATCGGCTCCAAGTACCTACACGGTCACTGGACGCGACCTTGCTGGAAACACCACTGCAGCCGGCTGGACGTTTAGCCCAGACGCAGCAGGGCCGACCGGAGCCGCCCTTACGGTTGCTGGCACATCAATTACAGGTAGTGGAACGTCGGTGTACAACAAGACCGGTACGTTCTCCGGTTCATTCATTCAATACTCGGCTGATGCCGCATCTGGACTACTGAGTAGTGCGATTACCAAGGACACTGCCACACTGTTGAACGGCGTCTGTGGTAGCTACAGCGCGGGCACCGCACCAACGGGTGGAACTATTTCAGAGGCTTCACTGGCGAATGGGTGTTACCGCTACACGCTTACTGGTACGGACAATGTCGGCAATACCTCGACGCTGAGTGTGGTTGTTGTGGTTGACAAGAATGCGCCAACGCAGACGATCTTGGCTTCCGGTTCGAACGCCTTCGTCAGTGGCTCGACCCTGTACTACAAGGGCAACGCAGCTGGTTCAACAACTCTCAGCTCCGTGCTTGTCGATGGTGGTTCCTGCGGTTTGAGCATGAAGTTCCCATCGCTGAGCGGGACAAGCACCGGTTTTACCTTCACGACTAACACCGACTCATCACCAAGTGGGGCATGCCCAAGCCAAACCTTCAGCTCTGCTAACGCCCTGACCTGGACGAACCCGACATCTTCGTCACCGACGATGGCCATCGTTGGTTCGGACAATGCTGGTAACACGGTCACCACCACGTTGACACTGACAAATGATGTCACTGCGCCCGCTTCAGCTGGCCTTTCGGCAAACGGAGTGACAGCAACAAGTGGTGGAGCCACGACGACGATGTATAGTGGCTCGTCTACCAGCCTGAGCGTCACGAATGGTTCTGATGCGGGTTCAGGTATTAACCACTTGTTCACTGTCGACATCGGAACGAATAGCGGTGGAAACTGCAATGGCTACGGTGGAGCAACGACCATCTCAACGAGCTTGACGACGTACTCGGTCTCGTCGGGTAACTGCTACCGATTTATCCTGACGCCTACGGATAACGTCGGGAATACGGGCACTGCATTGAGTGTCGTTGTAAGGCGCTAATTTCAAAGCCGCACGACTGCTCTAGCCCTTGATCAACAAGTCCTTCATGGCCTGAGCAACGTCAGGCCCCACCAGCTTGTCGAGCAATCCCCACACCGGGTTTGTCCGTGGCGAGAACATCGCTTCGCGGTTGCGACGGTCACGGGCATCCAGGATTGCGGTTTCTGCAGGGGTCACGATTCCTGCCGGTAGGCCGTTTTTCATCAGTTCTAGCCAGTGATCGACGTAGACATCCACGATGGAACCGAGCTTGCGTAGATCATCGGGTGCCACGATCGCTGCGGCCATCCACGGCGAGCGAATCGACCATTGCAGCGGCCCCAGGGACGGAACTCCCATCACGCCCGCCTGGCTCAAGGCTTCGGCTCGAGCCTCGGTGACCGGTCCATAAACGGCCTCCGAGTAATCCAGGTTTGCCCCAAGGTCAACGCGGGGAATCAAGTCCAAACCGAAGTGAAAGGTGCCATCGGTGTTGGGCGAAATCGCCGAGTCGAGGAACAGGTGCGGTACTGCACTGTCTGATGCGGTGTATGCGTAGACCTGGTGAGTGTCCATGCCGAATGCGTCAACAGCCAGCGCGCTGTACACAACACGGGTTCCATCGGCGCGTGAGAAAACCCGGAACTCACCAATGCGTTGACCCTCGAGCGGACCACCGGCACCAAACAATGGCAACGCTGCATCGCCATCAGCGTTTTGCTCTTCGGTTAAACCAAGAGCTCCAACGATCTTGTCCAACGTGGCCACCACCATCGTGCGGCCAGTGCGATCAATCTCTGGCATCTGTGGTGCGTCAGGCATCGGGCATTTTTTCTACGACGGTGTGCGACAGAGTGAATCCGGTGCCTAACAATGCGTCCACCGAAACCGGCTTAGAAGGCGCAAGCAATTCGTTGCGGTACTCCAGTGGCTCCTTGCCCATCTTGGCCCCGAGGGCGTCAAACATGGGCTTCATGGCGGGAGGAACTTCGGGGTGGGTGAGGTTGAAGACGCCGAAGTTCTTGTGGTCGATGACCCACTTGACGGCGCCCACCACGTCCAGCATGTGCACGCGGTAGAACAGCGCCTGGTCATAGAACGGAACAGATCCGCCGAGGAAGTCGTAGGCACCCTTGAGCTTGACTTCGATGGGTGGGTCTTCGCCCCCACTTATATCGGCGCAACGGAAGATCGTGACTCGACCCGGTGCTGCGGCCTGGTAAGTGCGCTCGGCCTCCTGGAACATGGCCGGGCTGGGGTCAGGATCGGTGGTCAACGGGGATGACTCATCAATGAGGTCGAGGTGGTTCGCAGCGCCGCCATACACCGAGAGCGAGGACAACATGATGATTTGTGGAGTGCCCGGAACAGAAGCAACAGATTCAGCGGTGTCTACCAATACTTGCCGGTAGGTGCGCTGACGATCTTCGACCGTCATGGCTTGGGCGGCAGCCGGACCAGCAGCCACGACAATGGCGTCAGCTCCAGCAGCAGCGGCATGCACCTTGTCACGATCGCCACCAGCTAGGACCGCGACTTCGTCACACACTTCTTCGAGTGCGGCGACTTTGCCAGGGGTGGTGGTGGTTCCGATGACGTAGTGACCTTCCGCGCGCAATTGGCGGGCAAGTTCTTTACCAACAAGGCCGCAGCCCACAATGAGAATTCGCATGAGCGCGAGCCTATTGGGCTGACGGTACTTTGGCTAAGCCATCCGCGAAAAATGCTGGCCGCCGGTATGTTTGAGGCATTCTCGGGGGCTGCCACGTAGCGATGTGTTGATTTGAGGGAGTTTTGTGAGCACTTTTGTTCAGGGACAAGAAGTAATCCCGATGCTGATCGGTGGCCGCAAGACTCTGGCCAGCGACGGGGGAACGATCGATGTCCTGAATCCAGCAACCGGACAGGCGATCTCCAAGGTTCCCGCCGCTACCGCAGAAGATATTGAAACCGCCTATCAAGCAGCCGCTGCAGCTTTCCCCGCGTGGTCGCGTGCCCACCCGCTAGAGCGTGCCAAAGCGTTGCGCGATCTGGCTGATCTGGTTGAAGAACATGGTGATGAACTCGCCGCGCTGGACGTGATGGACAACGGCAGTCCGATTAAAGAGATGCGAAAGGACGTTGACATTGCAGCCGCGCAATTGCGTTACTTCGCTGGACTGGTTTTGCAGGTACGTGGCGAAACTATTCCTACCGGTGATGGTCGGCTGAACTACACCTTGCGTCAACCCTATGGAGTAGTTGGTCGCATCGTTCCTTTTAATCACCCCTTGATGTTTGCTGCTGGCAAGATCGCGGCCCCACTAGCGGCGGGCAATACGGTCATCATGAAGCCCAGTGAACACACGAGCTTGTCGGCTTTGCGGCTGGCTGAATTGATCAACCAAGTCCTGCCGCCTGGTGTGATGAACATGGTCACCGGTTGGGGACATACCGCCGGGGATGCAATGGTCGCGCACCCTGGAATTCGCCGTTTGGCCTTTATTGGTGCGGAAACTACAGGTCGAGCCATCGTTGCTCGAGCCATGGGCGTGAACGTAAAGCACGTGAGTTTAGAGCTGGGCGGTAAGAACCCGTTGCTCGTTTTCCCGGATGCAGATTTGGACCTTGCTGTTGAGGGCGCCATCCGTGGAATGAACTTCACCTGGCAAGGACAATCGTGTGGATCAACCTCACGTGTCTTCGTCGATCGTGCAATACATGATGAATTTCTTGCGCGACTTGTCGCAGCAGTTGAACCTTTGAAACAAGGTGCACCCGATGATTGGACAACCGAGACCGGTTCAATGATCAATCAGGCCCAGTTCGACAAAGTGCAGTACTACGTCAACCTTGGGAAAGAAGAAGGTTCGAACTTGGTACTTGGAGGACAGCATCGCACTGACGGCGACATGAAAGATGGTTTGTTCATCAGTCCCGCGATTTTCTCTGACGTTGATCCCAATTCGCGGATGGCCCGGGAAGAGATCTTTGGTCCAGTCATGGCAGTGATGCCCTTTGACGGCTACGACGAAGGGTTGGCCCTGGCCAATGACACCGATTTGGGCCTGACAGCTGCTGTTTATACCCGGGATTTGACCCTGGCCCACCGTTTCGCCAACGATGTTGAGGCTGGTTTTGTCTGGGTTAACGATAGTTCTCGGCACTTCGTCGGGGCGCCCTTTGGTGGGTTTAAAAACAGTGGGATTGGCCGTGAAGAGGACATCGAAGAGCTGGAGTCCTACACGCAGGTTAAGAATGTCAACGTTTGGTACTCCCAGTAAGCAGCCTTACCTCACACTGATCATCACGTCCAAGGAGATGGACAATGGCTAAGGGTTACATCGTTGCTCGCGTAAGTGTCAATGATCCGGATGCGTACATGGAGTACATCAAGAATGCACGCATCGCGATGGACAAGTACGGGGCAACCATTCTCGCTGCCGGCGGTAAGGCTGAATCACTTGAAGGTGACAAGCGGGACCGCAATGTGATTTTGGAGTTTGAAAGCTATGACCAAGCCAAGGTGTATTTCAATTCCCCTGAGTATCAATCAGCACGTGCGCACCGAGCTGCCGCCGGTGTGAGCGAAGGCGAGTTCGTGGTTATTGAAGGCATTGAGCTCGCCCACTAGTTTGCTCTACTCGGATGTGAGGAAATGTTATGCCGAACAACGATCGCGTGATCGTCGTTGGCGGGGGCCCAGTGGGGTACACAGCGGCGTTATTGCTTGCACAGCAAGGGATTGACTTCGTTTTGCTTGAAGCCGGCCACGTGGTTTTTGATGAACCGCGCGCTGGAACAATTCATCCACCCACTCTTGAACTGTATGCATCAATTGGCGCCATTGATCGGTTTCTGGAACGCGGTTTCAAGGTGCATAACTATCAGTACTACGACCGCAAACAAGGTCTGGTTGCAGATTTTGATTTAGGTGTGCTGTCGCAATTGACGCCTTATCCCTACCGCTTGATGTTGGAACAGCACAAGGTGTGTTACATCATGCAAGAGATGTTGGCTGAGCTGGGGAACGCGGACATTCGACTTGATCATGAATTGCTTGAGGTTTCGCAAACCGAGGATGGCGTGGTTGCCACTGTTCAAACTAACGATGGGATCGTTGAGATTGAGGGCAGTTACATCATCGGATGTGATGGTGGTCGCTCAAAGGTTCGCAAATCAATGAACGTTGAGTTTGATGGCTTCACCTATCCTGAACGCTTCTTGATTTTGAGCACGACGTACGACTTTGGCCAGCACGGGTACGCCTTTACTAACTACATTGCCGACCCCGAAGAGTGGTTTGCTCTGTTCAAGGTTCCAGGTGCCGATGGTTCGGGGCTGTGGCGGGTGGTTTCTCCCGTGGATCCGAATCTGCCAGAGGAAGAAATCTTCGCGGACGATGCGGTCCAGGCGCGCATTCAACGTTTTCGCCCCAAGGACACCGATTACGACATCGTGCACCGCAATATTTACAACGTGCATCAACGTGTAGCTAGTTCCTATCGTGATCGGCGCATTTTGTTAGCCGGCGATGCGGCCCACATCAATAACCCGCTCGGGGGAATGGGATTGAACTTTGGTGTGCACGATGTCTTCAACTTGATCCCCCGAATGATTTCGGTCCTCAAGGGTGAAGCCGGCGAAGAAGAGCTCGACGTGTATGACCGCCAGCGTCACACCGTGGCGCAGGAGTATTTGCAGCGCCAAACCATCGAGAACAAGAACAACATTGAGTTGCAAGACCCCGCTGAGCGCGAAGCGTTCTATCAAGGTTTGCGCGATACGGTGGCTGACCCAGCCAAACTTGTTACCTATCTACGCCGCGTGACCATGATCGAAGGCTTCGCACGAGCAGCATCAATCACCTAGAATTGGCATCCACGAAGAAAACGGAGAATCCTCAATGAAAATCGCTATTCCGGACCTGATCTCGAACTCCTACTTCCCGGCCATTGCCGCGGTTGAGTTGGGCTTTTTCAAAGAAGAAGGTCTGGACATGGAGTTGGAAGCGATCTTCCCGGTAGACCACACACTTGAGGTCCTACGTGATGGCGGAATCGATTTCGTCGGAGGATCGGCGCACAGTGTTCCCTTTGCCTACCCCAATTGGAAGGGCGCAAAACTGATCGGTGCGCTTGCTCAAAACATGTATTGGTTTTTGATCTTGCGAAGTGACCTTGGCGCCAAGCAAGGCGAGATTGAAAAGATTAAGGGTCTGAATATCGGTGCAGCCCCGTTAGTTGAACTTGGGCTTAAGCGACTGCTGATCGAATCGGGTATCGACATCGAGCGGGACAACGTCACCATTGGCCCAGTTCCTGGCGCCTTCCTGGGCGAAAATAAAAACTTCGGCGTCGCCGCGGCTAAGGCTCTTGAAGCTGGCCTCATTGATGGATTCTGGGCCAATGGGATGGGCGCCGAAGTTGCGGTGACCTCAGGGGCGGGCACGCTCGTTATTGATGCTCGTCGTGGCGATGGGCCTCCCGGTGCAACTAATTACACGATGTCCTCGTTGATTACCTCGCAGAAGTTGATTGACGAGCAGCCAGATGCTGTGGCCGCAGCGGTGCGTGCCTTGGTGAAAACCCAAGAGGCGCTCAAGGCAGACATTTCGCTGGCCACCAAAGTGGGTCAAAAGTGGTTCCCCGAATTAGAGGCCTCATTGATCGCTCAGGTCGTCCAACGCGATATCCCGTATTTGAATGCATCTATCAGCCGAGAGTTCGTCGATGGCATGGTGCAGTTCCAGATGAATATGGGACTCATCGATGCACCCGTTGCCTACGAAGATGTTGTGGCTACCCAATTCGCTTCTCTTTGGAACGCCTAATCAACCCGCGGCGTTCGGGCTATGCTGACCGCCGAACTCCTTAACCAATTCACAGTATTGAGGTTGCTATGAGCCAGGCCCCTGCCATCGTCCGTCACACCTCCGGTGATCGTCCTGCCGCCGGTGAGGTCCGCATTGCTGCTTGCCAGTACGGAGTCACCACCGATGTTGAGGCCAACCTGGCAACCGCAATGCGCATGATTGATTTGGCAGCCACCGAAAAGCCGGATGTGATCATGACGCCCGAATTCGTCAATCACGTGTCTTGGTATGACGACCGGGATCAAGCCTGGGAACGCGCCATCACCCTGGATGGTCCCTGGATCACCTCAGTGTCCGCCAAGGCCCGCGAGCACAACGTATGGATCATGATCAACGGCATCGTGCGTCGGGAAAACGGCCGCTTGACCGGCACCAACATGATGTTCAACCCGCAGGGCGAGTTGGTCGCGCAGAGCAGCAAGCAGGTCTTGATGGGTTCAGAGCGGTTGCACTTTGACGCCGGCAACGAAATCACCCCCTTGGTTGAAACTCCCTTTGGATTGACCGGTATGTACTCCTGTATGGACGGTGTGATCGCCGAAACTCCACGCAGTTTGGCTGTTCGTGGCGCACGCGTTTTGCTTAACACCTTGAACTCGTTTGCTCCGGACGAAGCTAGCTTGCACGTGCCAGTGCGCGCAGCTGAGAAC
Source organism: uncultured Actinomycetes bacterium (assembly GCA_903920865.1). Lineage (GTDB taxonomy): Bacteria > Actinomycetota > Actinomycetes > UBA12327 > UBA12327 > AcAMD-2. The sequence continues at coordinate 6,257 of CAIXNN010000001.1, read as the reverse complement.
AAGGTGTGGGTCATTAGTGCCAACAAGGTTGACTATCTCGTGAACGAAGGCCCACGTGAGATGGTGTCTAAGGCCCTGAACACTCCCGTGGAAACGTTGTTGGGTGCCGGCGAAAGCATGGTCGTTGACCCGCTGGGCAACGTCGTTGCCGTCGCGCCGCTTCGTGGTGAAGCTGTATTGGTTGTCGATATTGATCCCACCTTGGGTGACAACAAGAAGCGTCCCGACGGCACCGATGTGATGGCTGCTCGTCGTCCATCCGTGTACGCGCCGTTGGCTCAAGCTCCGATTGGACGCAAGGCGGGCGCTGGTTCTGCAACGCTAGAAACTGCCGTTATTCAAACGGCAGCCGATGGACAGGCAGCCATTGCCGAAGCAGCAACAGCAATCACGGGTGCCATTGCAGATGGTGCCGAATTGATTGTGTTGCCGGAACTATTCTGTTTTGACTCTGGTGTGGTGGATCCATCTCTTTCGGCGGATGCAATTCAAGAGCGCGGCGATGCAGCCATTGCTGCGATTACTGCAGCAATCGGGGATAGCAGTGCCCATGTTGTGACCAGCTTGCCCCGCGGCGCTGCGCATGTGGGAGTTGTCATTGGCAAGACCGGTGTTGTCGGTCAGCAAAAGCAGATTCACCAAATCGCGCGCCACTTAAGTTGGGTGTCTGACTTGGGCGATGCGGTAGAAGCCTTCGAATTGAGTTGGGGTCGTTTGGTTGTCATCGTCGGTGACGATGCGATCTTCCCCGAGACGTTCCGCCTGGCTGCGTTGCAGGATGCCGACGTTGCAGCGGTTCCCTTTGACGTTCAAGAAAAGTGGGAAATCGTGCATGGTTTGAAGGAGCGCGCGGCGGAAAACCGCATCAACGTTGCAGCGGCCTCTCGCGCCCACAGCATGGGAGCAAGTTGCTTTGTTCCCTTGACCAGCAACTTTGGTATGTGGCGCCCTGACCGCGCCCAGCCATTTGATGGCGTGATTTCTGCCCCAGACACGGTTGAACCAAGCTCCAAGGTTGGCGTGACCCTCGTGGAGCTGCACCCGGCCGAGGCCATCAACCGCATGGTCACGCGCGATACCGACCTTGTTGATGGTCGGCCATGGGAACTTCTTGCACCGCTGGTAACCGCGCAGTAGTTCTGCGGCTTAGGGCTAGATCAACTGCAAGTTTGAACGAATAAGTTCTGAGCCTTCTTTGCCGATCATCGATTCAACCCGACCCCACACGGGATCAATTTCCGGGCTAAAAAGGTTGTAACGCACCTGCGCATCGCGTTCGCGCAATGGCGTATTACTCACGTTTTCCTGGACTGACTTACTGATTCCAGCATTGATAACGCCGATCCAGTGATCTGCGTAATCCATGACAACTTCACCCATCGATCTAAACGCTGCTTCGGTGCAGAAGTTGACGAGCATCCACGGCGACATCATGGCGAATTGACGCGGCGTTGTTCCGGTGGCCCACATACCTTCGATCGCACGGCCCGTTTCATAGAGCGGCGAGAGAGGGACAAAGACCTCATCCATGTAGTCAATGTTCAACGCAAGTTCAACGCGTGGCATCAGGTCAAGGTGAAAGGCGTAAGACTCATCGCCGTGATCGGCACAGTCCAAGGTGAAGTGAGGCAGCGCTGAGTCGGGATCGGAAAACGCAAAAATCATGCAGGTCGTCACATCGCGAGCTGGCACCTGCAGTTTGGTCCATACGATCTTTTGAATTGACCCGCCGGTGAAAAGGCGCATCGTTCCCGACGGTCCACCATCGACACCCTGCGCCACCATGAGGTTTCCGCCATCAGCGCCGTGCACCTCAGTTACGCCGGTGGCGGCGACCAGGTGGGCAAGAACTTTTTCGGACAGTTCTAGGGACAAAATCACAATGGCTCCGGCTCTTGAAGGGTGTGCGCAGACTAGCCCTAGACTTCCTCAACTAGCTCAGCCTGTCTATCTATAGGGAAAGGCCAGTTCATGACCGAGCAATTGGTGCACTGGATCCACCGAGCCACTCGCATTGATCAAGCACCGGCGCCCTTTGACACCGCGCACGTGAGCATTTACTACCCGGCAGGTGCCGGCGATCGTATTGATCCCGTGGGCACTCGGCCGGTGGAAACATCGTTCGGATTGCTCCCCATTGCCATTGTGATGCCGGGGATGAATACCGAGTTGACCTATTACCGCTGGCTGGCCATTGCGTTGGCTAAACAAGGTTTTGTGGTGATGTTGTCATCGCTGGTCTCAGAAATTCCGCCCAACAACTACGGCATCACGCCAGGTGTTGACCTCAATGCCATCCAGCCCGATACCTATGGCACGCGCCCGGTTGGAAAATCAATTGCTGGCGTCCTTGAGTTAGCAACGGCACTGAATGCCGACGGTGTATTGGCTGGCGCACTTGACCTGGACAACGTGGCCCTGATCGGGCACTCAGCAGGCGGCACGGTTGCATTAGAAAGTGCTGATGCGAAGTTCTTCCCGCAGGTAAAGGCCGTTGTGAGCTATGCCAGCCACACCATGGCATCAACAATTTTTGGTTGGCCGTTGGGAAGTTGCTTGCCGTTGAGCGGGGATGCTGCGGTCATGATGTTTAGTGGCACCAATGATGGGTTGGTTGCGGCCAGCATGAAGTGGTACGCCCAATCTGGCGAGATGTTTGACCCGGTCGAGCGAACGTTTGAAACCTTGCCTAGCACCGATCGCAGTGCAGGTTCATGGCTGATCGAGCTTGAAGGAGCCACCCATTTCTCTGTTCTCCAGCCCCAGGACGGGCTGTGGCCGCGCGCAGATGAGGATCAAGTAGCCGGCATCACTCCAGAGCAGACCGAAGATTTCATTGGGGTGGCAGCGGGACTGTTTTTACGACAGCATTTGCGCGGTGATCGCAGTGCTGCACAAGCGCTGACAGAGCTTGTCGCGTCAACAGCATTTGCTCAAGGACGCAGTAGCAACTAACGCGGAGGATGAAGTGAGCGCACCTGCAACACCGGGTCTTCGTACTCGGGTCAGCACCTTGGATGGATCAGATGGCTCGATGGCCATCTACGAAGCAGCACCGGCTGAGCCAAGTGAATTTGGCTTGATCATCGTCCACGAAGCCTTTGGCGTTACCGACCACATCACCGATGTCACTCGTCGTGCTGCTCGGGAGGGCTTCCACACCATTTCGCCGGACTTTTTTCATCGCGCGCCCGCTGGTGTTGCACCCTATGGAGACTTGCAGGCGGCAGCACTGAACTTCGGTGGCCTCACCGATGAAGGCGTTATGGCTGACCTTGATGCGTGCATCGCCTATTTCGAAAGTAAGGGCATCGCCACAGACAAGATCGGGATCATTGGCTTTTGTTTCGGTGGCCGTGTTGCCTTCTTGTTGGCGGCAAAGCGGAAGATCGGTGCTGCAGCCACGCTCTACGGCGGTGGCATCTCGGTTGCCTCCAAGTTCTTGCCATTCCCAGCATTGACCGACTCAATTCCCACCATGCAGACCCCCTGGTTGGGTATGTACGGCCTTGCTGATGTGGGGATTCCGCAAGAAGAGGTCGATGCGTTGGAAGAGGCGATGAACGCCAGCGCCACCATTGACTTCAAGATGATCCGGTACCCAGATGCCGGTCATGCCTTCCACAACGACACGTTGCCCTCCTATAACGAAACAGCAGCCAAGGCTGCGTGGGCACAAGCACTAGGTTGGTTACGCGCACACGGCGTTGGTTAACCACCACCTGATTGGACGAAGCTTTTATGCGCGTTCTGGTTCTTGAAGAGGTAGCACCTGAAACTCGGGTAGCCCTAATTCCGGATCATGTGGCAACGCTCAAGGGTCTTGGACTCGATGTGGCTGTTGTTGCAGGTGCTGGGACTGGCGCCTTCATCAGCGATCGGGCTTATGCGGATGCGGGTGCTGATGTTGTCCCCGCGAATTTGCGCAATGAGGCCATTAATCGAGCCGATGTGGTGCTGAGCGTTCGTACGCTTGATGAATTGGATGCGCGGCGTATGAAAGCCGGGGCACTGGCTCTGTGCTTCTTGCAACCGGCAGCGAGTGTGAATGTTCTACGCGAACTTGAAAAAGCTCAAGCCTCAGCAATGTCCTTTGAATTGATCCCCCGGATTTCTCGCGCCCAATCAATGGACGCTTTGACATCGCAAGCATTGGTTGGGGGCTATCGCGCGGGACTAGTGGCCGCCGAGATGTTGCCCAAGTTCTTCCCACTGTTTATGACCGCCGCAGGAACCATTCAGCCAGCTCGCGTACTGGTTCTTGGTGCTGGTGTTGCAGGACTCCAAGCCATCGCAACAGCAAAGCGTCTGGGCGCGATCGTTAGTGCTTATGACGTTCGGCCGGCCAGCGCCGATGAAGTCAAGTCGATGGGTGCAACGTTTATCACCCTTGACTTGGATGCACTTGAAGGAGCCGGCGGTTACGCGCGCGAGATGAGTCAAGACCGCGCGCAGCGTCAGCGTGAACTACTGACCCCCTATGTTGCCGCCGCCGACGTTGTCATCACTACCGCTGCAGTTCCTGGTCGACCAGCACCGCTCTTGGTTACTGCGCAGATGGTGGAGCAAATGAAGGCTGGATCGGTGGTTGTTGACCTTGCGGCTGAAACGGGCGGCAATGTTGAAGGGTCCCGACCTGGTCAAGTCGTTGAACTTGGTGGGGCGTTGGTCTGGGGCGCACAAGATGTTCCAAGTCAGATGCCGGTTCATGCTTCGCAGTTGTATTCAGCCAATGTCACTGCGGTTTTGAAACTTCTCACCGCCGATGGGCAAGTGAGTTTGGACTTAGAGGATGAAATCGTGGCCAGCGCCCTGGTCATACATGACGGAGTGGTGCGCAACGAAGCCGCTGCGCAAGCATTAGCGGAAGGCAACTGAGATGGATACAAGTTTGAGTCCAGACATTGCCCTGCTCACGGTCTTTGTTCTGAGTGTTTTCGTCGGCATTGAAGTCATTTCAAAGGTTTCCTCAATGCTCCACACCCCGTTGATGTCAGGGGCCAACGCCATTCACGGAATTGTTTTGGTTGGAGCTATTTCAGTTACGGCCAATGCCAACGGATTCGCAATAGTCCTAGGCGTGATCGCCATTGTGATGTCGAGCATCAACTTGGTGGGCGGATTTGTCGTCACCGACCGAATGCTTGAGATGTTTGGTGGCAAGAAGCCGGCTAAGAAACGCACCGCTTCTGAAGATGGCGGTGAAAGCTGATGTCGTCAGGTGCACAACTGGTCAATTTAGTTGCCGCCGTTTGTTTCATTTTGGCGTTGAAGGGTTTATCGTCACCGAAAACTGCTCGTCGCGGCAATCTGGTCGGCGCAGCTGGTGCAGCTCTGGCCATCATCGTGGTCTTTTCCACCGGTTCTGATTTTAAGCGCGTGCCACTGATTGTTTTTGCCTTGTTGGTGGGTTCGGCCGTGGGTTGGATTGCCGCACGTCGGGTGCAGATGACTCAGATGCCGCAGTTGGTTGCGCTGTTTAACGGTGTCGGCGGTGGCGCAGCAGCGTTGATCGCTGTCATTGAGTTCACCTCCACCGGGACGAGTGCATCAACTCTGGCGGTTATTGCAACCGTGCTTACGGTCCTGATCGGCTGTGTGTCCTTCACCGGTTCGATCGTCACATTCTTGAAGTTGCAAGAGTTGATGACCACCGCACCGGTGGTTCTACCGGCCGGGCGCCTGATCACATCGGCAGTAGCTGCGGCTTCCGTGGTCTCGGCGATTGCCTTAATCAGTTCGCCGTCCATGAGCTTGTTGGTCGTGCTCTGCATTGCCTCGTTGGCATTGGGAGTGCTCTTTGTTCTCCCAGTCGGCGGTGCCGATGTGCCGATCGTGATCTCTCTGTTGAACGCCTTCACCGGTCTATCGGTTGCCGCAAGTGGGTATGTCCTACATAACGTGCTGCTCATCGTGGCTGGAACCTTGGTGGGTGCCAGTGGAACGCTCTTGACTCAGCTGATGGCCGAAGCCATGGGACGACCAATTACCAACACCTTGTTTGGTGCCTTTAGAGCCAGCACTGCCTCAGCTGCAGGATCAGGCGAAGAGCGCCCCTTCAGATCTTCATCGGCACAAGATGTTGCGATTATGTTGGGCTACGCGCAAAAGGTCATCATCGTTCCCGGTTACGGCTTGGCCGTTGCTCAAGCTCAGAACACGATTCGCGAACTTGTTGATCTACTCACCGAGCGTGGCATTGAGGTTGAATACGCGATTCACCCGGTTGCTGGTCGTATGCCAGGGCACATGAACGT